>CBIHRH010000177.1:0-8555 GCA_966212365.1 uncultured Emticicia sp.
TTCGTCTCCAAGAGGTACATCCTTACTTCGCCTGGCACATTGCCCTGTCTCTACCAATTATCTATGGAAGCACAATCAGTCATTTAGCTAGTATTCACCAAATAAAATTTGCTTAGTCTATTGATTATGTGGGTTGTACAATACAAAAACAAATATTAATTTTGTAGAAACAAATTAACGATGCCTCGTATATATCTTGATAATGCCGCTACTACCCGTCTTGACGACGAAGTTTTGCAGGCCATGCTACCCCTGATGACGGAAAATTTCGGGAACCCTTCTTCTATTCATGCACATGGACGCCAGGTGCGTTCGGCCATAGAAAGAGCCCGTAAAAGTATTGCTACTTTATTGAGTGCATCTCCATCAGAAATCTTCTTTACCTCAGGAGGAACCGAAGCTGATAATACCGCTATTACCTGCAGTATTGATACCTACCAATTAAAACATGCGATTACTTCACCAACGGAGCATCATGCGGTTTTACATACTTTAGAGCATCTGGCAAAGCGGGGTATTATTGAGCTGAGCTACGTGAAGTTGAATGAAAAGGGGCAGGTAGATGTGGCTCATTTGGAAGAATTATTAAGCATCAAACCACGTACATTGGTGTCATTAATGCACGGCAATAACGAGATTGGAAATCTGATAGACTTAAAGCAAATAAGCGAAATCTGCAAAAAATATAATGCCATTTTCCACTCTGATACCGTTCAGACAATGGGGCATTATACTCATAACCTGCAGGATTTAAACATAGATTTTATAGTAGGAGCCGCCCATAAATTTCATGGCCCAAAGGGGGTTGGATTCTTGTATATTAATGCTAATAATAAGATTCATCCGTTCATTCATGGCGGCTCACAGGAGCGTAATATGCGAGGCGGTACCGAAAATGTATATGGAATTGTAGGAATGGCAAAGGCGCTTGAAATTGCATACCGGGATATGGAAGCACACCAGAGCCATATCAAAGGGCTTAAAACCAGAATGATAGAAAAACTTACAGCTAATATTCCGGGTGTTACTTTCAATGGAGATTCGGCTGATGTAGAGAATAGCCTTTATACGGTTTTGAGCGTGAGTTTCCCACCAAGTACAGATAACGATATGCTATTGTTTAATCTGGATATAGCCCAGATTTCCTGTTCGGGCGGTAGTGCCTGTTCGAGTGGTACGGATGTAGGTTCACATGTTCTGGGCGCTTTAAAAGTACATCCTGACAGAGGCAATGTTCGTTTCTCTTTCGGAAAATATAATACAGAAGAAGAGATAGATAAAGTGATAGATGTTCTGACAGAAATATATGCCAAGAAGGTGTTGGCGTAAAACACCTCACCCCGCGCGGCGTCTGCTCTAAATCTCCCTCTCCTGAAAAAGGAGAGGAAGATTTTTTTTTAGCCCCTCTCTGCAGGAGAGGGGTTGGGGTGAGGAGAAAATTCTCACAAAGTATTATAATAACCCACCACAGCGGCCACGGAGGAATCTTCTTTAAAATTCGTTTTATTGTCTTTTATATATTGCTCTACTTCTGCCGACTTATCGCTCAATGCGCCTGCGATAGACTTTTTATCTTTCTTGATTTTGGTATAAGTACCGTCAGCTTTTAGCAAGTAATAGGCAATATTCTCAGAGAATTTCTTTGTTACGGTGGCTGAACCATAAGAGTTTCCTTCTCTGATAACCTTCATGGTTTTCTTCAGAAGCTTTACCTTTTTACCGTCGCTTAATACTTCAAAATAAGGGTCTTTTTCTGCCTCTTTTTCTTTTATCTCAGGTACCAGGATGAAACTCATAGCCGCATTATTCGGGTAGAGAATAAAAGATTTCACGGGTGTTGTAAAACCTAAATCAGCCCCGTTTTTACCTTTAAAGAATACAATTCCTTCTATCTGGTCATATTTCAGGTCAAGGTCTTTATGGTTTTTTCCGTTGTCTAAAGTTACTTCTCCTTTAGTCCAGTTTTCAAAAAGATAGGGAGTGCCCACTACATCTACATATTTACCGGATGTCAAGGGTTTACCGTTTACATCCTGCATATACTGGGCTTGTGATGTGATAGAAGCCAGAAAAAGAGCCACATACAAAATAGTTTTTTTCATAATCAGAATAGTTTTAGCGAATAATTGATGTTACAACGATAACTTGCGTCTTTGCGGTATAAAAAAGCCCGACTTAAAAACTTAAGCCGGGCTTTTGTTCAAAAAAACGGATTAATATCCTGGATTTTGTGAAATATTTGGATTAGCATTTCTTTCAGTCTGAGGGATTGGCCCGATTCTGAAATTGTTGCTATAAGGAACATTTCTGATTTGATATTTACCACCTACACGAACGATATCTCTTTTCAGACGGTTCAGATCAAAGAATCTATCGCCTTCAAAAGCTAGTTCTTTTCTACGTTCTGTGATGATATCTTCGATCAAAGTGGCACCAGTTGAAGCGTATACAAAGCCCGGGTCTCTTTGTGCAACCAAAGCATTAAGATATTTCAAGGCATCTGGTTCTTTGTTTGTACGTGCCGCTGATTCGGCTGCAATCAAGTAAACTTCTGATAAACGAAGTACTTTTTTATCGTCTCTGTCACCTGATACGTTTTGATATTTATTTACAATATAAGCTGGGTTTTCAGCTTGTGCTCTTGAACCAATCGTGATTAGTTTTTTTCTAACGTCAGTATCTGAGTATAGTTTATATAACTCTTCGTTGGCTAATAAATCGCCGTAGCCTGCCTGGTTGTAGATATAACCCAGTTCATCCGTACCTACGTTCAAAGTAGCGTCAGCCGATACTTCAAATAAAGTTTCGGTTTTAACAGTACTTGTGTTAGAGGCAGGAGAAGCCCAGTATGCAGCTACTTTATCTGCAGTTAATAGCGTGAAACCACTGCTATTGATTACTTCGGTTGCATAAGTAAAAGCTTTCTCATAATCGCCTTGGTAGAAGCTAACTTTAGCAGCTAAAGCACGGGCAGCAAATTTAGAGAATCTTGCAGAACCAGTATAATCAGTCATTGAAGTATAAGCTTTGTCTAAATCAGACTGAATTTGCGCATATACTTCTTGTACAGTATTACGTTTTGGTTTCAAAGTCGGGTCATAGTGCAACACGATAGGTACTCCTTCTGTTGCGGGTTCACCAGATTTTGAGAAGCTACGAAGCAAGTTAAAATACAATAAACCTCTCAAGGCATAAGCTTCACCTTTTATCTGGTTTACGTTCGCATTTTCAGTCAATTTTGCATCGATGATATTGTTAGCTCTTAAAATAGCCGTATAAGCATTGTTCCAGTAACCTTCATAATCAGCATTAGCTGTAGTGATTACGTATTGGTCGAATGCAAAATATCTACCAGAGTTTCTTGAAGAAAGAAACACATTGTCGGCACCTAAATCTCCGATAACCGGAATGGTGCGACCAAACAAGTTGGCACTTCTTAATTGTGCATAAGTTCCTCTCAAAGCTACTAATAAGTCAGCTTCAGTGGAAACAGCCACTTCATTCGGAACCTGGGTATATGGAGATAGCTCTAAGAAAGAATCCTTACAAGAAGAAAGAAAACTTGTCATAAGAACTCCCAAGATTACTATTTTATGATTAAATCTTTTCATGATAATTCTTTAGAAATTGTGTATTAAAACGCGACTTGTAAACCACCTGTAAACGTTTTTGGAAGATAAATATCTAAGTTAGTCGAACTGTTGATATAAGTCTCTGGGTCATAAGGCAAGTTTTTGTCTTTCACCCAAGTCCAAAGGTTACTTCCTCTGACATATATTTTCACATTGCTCAGTTTCACTTTCGAAACGATGCTCGTTGGTAAAGTATAGCCCAATGACACATCTCTTAAACGGATATAATCGCCACCGTACAAGTATCTGCTAGACAAGGAATTAGATGCACTTGAGCCACCATAAACATATTTAGGAACGTTGGTGATATCGCCTGGTTTTTGCCATCTTGTCAATTGAATAGCCACTCTGTTGAAGGTAGCATTGTAACCATCACTTTGTGTGTAGTTAGCCCAGCTATCACGTACTAAGTTTCCGAAGTTATAGTAGAACAAGAAATCAAGGCTGATACCTTTGTAAGAGAAGGTTGAGCTGAAACTACCAAATGCTTTAGGTGTTGCAGAACCAACGATTTGTTGTTTTGCATTATTATAAACACTGGTTTTTTCAGTATGAGTATCATCAATCCACCATTGTGGAGCACCCGTTTGAGGATCAACACCTGCCCAGTCTCTCACGTAGAATGATTGATAATCCTGACCTACTCTTCTGATAAACGGAGAAGCTACCTGATCTGCGTTATTAACAAGCGTTAAAATTTTATTTTTGTTCAACGAGATATTGAAAGCTGCATCCCATGTGAAATCACCTGCAATTACTGGTGTACCAGAAACCGCAATCTCAATACCCTGGTTTTGTAATGAACCTATATTATTTTTAAAGCTGGTGAAACCAGTTGTTCTTGATAATGGCTCATCCAATAACAAGTTTGTTGTTTTTCTGGTATACCACTCAAACGTTAAATTCAAACGTTTTTTCAATAAAGTCGCATCGAAACCAATATCAAACGGACGGTTTTCTTCCCACGTAAGGTTTACGTTACCTACTGCGTTAGGGCCACTACCGGTTGCACCTAAGTAGTTAAATCCGGCACCATAAGCATAAGTTGGCTGCCAATCGTAATCACCGATAGCTGCGTTACCGTTTACACCATAAGAAGCTCTTAATTTCAATTGGTCAATCCAGGTAATATCAGTCATGAAAGATTCTTTATGGATATTCCATGCACCACCAACAGACCAGAAATTACCATATCTGTTGTTGCTACCGAATCTTGAAGAACCATCTCTACGGAAACTACCCGATAAAACGTATTTGTTTTGAACCGAGAAGTTAGCCATTGCTAAAGCTGAAGAGAACGAGTAATCGCTGTTTGTACCAACTGCTGAGTTATAAACCGAGCCAGCCGAAGGAACAGTAACATTTGTGTTTGAAGGCAAACCATAAGCAGTTACGCTTGAATTAAGCATCTGAGATTTTTGTGCTTCATAACCTGCAATGATGTTTAAAACATAATCATCATTTTTTGTAATGTCCCAGGTATAATCAGCTAAGTTTGTCCAAACCCAGTTGAAATAACGCGTATAGAATCTGTACGAACGACCACCATCATTTCTACCATCACCATAGAATGGGTTATTGTAGGCATCTTCTTCGTAGTTATTATAGTCAAGACCGATTTTTGTAGAGATTTTCAGGTCTCTTAAAACCTGATACTCAAGCGCTGCAGTAGTAATACCTTTTAAACCACTGGTTTTTCTTTTATCCATTGTTGCAATGGCAAGAGGATTGTAAAGGGCACCTGCAGGGAAATCCGGACCAGTAATGTTGACAGAACCATCAGCATTTCTTGGAGAATAAGAAGGCAATAAGAAATAGGCATTCAATACCGGGTTGGCAAATAAACCACCAGTACCAGGGCCTTTCTGACCAGTAGAAGAAAGCATTAAGTTAGCTTTCAAAGTCAATTTATCAGTGATTTTGTTAGTCAGGTTAAGGTTACCCGTATAACGGTTAAATTGTGACTGAATAACTGTACCCTCTTGTTTGAAATAACCACCTGAGAAATAAAACTGGGTTTTTTCATTACCACCACTTGCCGAAAGGTTATACTGTTGTTGTGAACCTTTGCGGGTAACTTCATCCAACCAGTTAGTGCTTACACCGTTGTTAGTTCTGAAGTTCTGGTCTACTAATTGCAAAGCCTGAGTTTTATCAGTAGCCTGACCACCATTTACCAGACCTTCAGCTGTTAAATCACGCCATTCTGAAGAAGTCAACGGACGGTTGGCATCGCTTAAATAAGCAATATCAGCTACCCCAACCTCAGTGTCAAAACGGATTCTGGTTTTCCCGGCTTTACCTTTTTTAGTAGTAATCAGGATTACACCATTTGCTGCACGAGAACCATAGATTGAAGCAGAAGCTGCATCTTTCAATACCGTTACACTTTCAATATCGTTAGGGTTAATACCTGCTAAAGCATTGGCGGTAGTGGTATTTCTTGTCAAATCGCCAGAGTTAATCGGCACACCATCAACTACATACAATGGATCAGAACCCGCTGTCATTGAACCGATACCACGGATACGGATATTCTGGATTGAACCAGGTTGGCCTGAACCACCTGCTGATTGCAAACCTGCTACACGGCCCTGAATAGCCTTGTCAACAGAGGTGAACGGTGAGTTCTCAATTTTTTCAGAACCTACAACACCTACGGCACCTGTCTTCTTGATGGTAGAGGTTGTTCCGTAGCCGATTACAATTGCTTCGGCCAATTCCTGAGCATCAGAAGCTAATTGCACATCAATCACTGTGCGGTTGTTTACCTGAACCTGTTGGGTAACAAAGCCGATAAAGCTGAATGTAAGGGTTGCATTGCCTGGTACTGTGATGCTGTAAACACCTTCTGCATTTGTTGTTGTACCTTTAGTAGAGCCTTTTAGGGTAATACTTACACCCGGAAGAACAGAACCATCATCAGATGATGTAACCTTGCCGGATATAGTTTTGTCTTGTGCAAACACTTGGACGCTCCAAAACAATACCAATAAAAGACTTGGTAGAAGAGATTTCCTCATAATCGTTTGTTTGGTTTTTAGTTTGTTTTTACTAGAATAAATACCCTTGTGAGAGTAATCTTTTTACAAAAATAATGGAGAGAAAATTCAAAAAACAACAGTTTTTTTTAAAAAGAGGCAAGAAAAAGTTTGAATATTTTCAATAGAATATAAAAAAATGTTTTTGTAAGGCATTGGTTATAAGTCGTTTATAAAATTGAAATTGTGTATTTTTTTTAGGTATAATATTTAATTATTAAGCACATTAATTTTTTCTGAAACACTAGCGAAAAAACAAAAAAGGCAGCCTAATGACTGCCTCTTTGCGATATATGTGTTTCGGTAATTATGCTTATTTTTTATCCCACCATACTCTTGTGTCCTGAGTATCCGGGCCTTGTGCTGCCACCGCTTTATCGTAGTTTGCTTTGTTCAGCGTTTGTTCTGTAACAGGGTAAGCTAAACGATGAGGAATCTGGCCACTTGGGTTTAATGGATTAGATGCCGGAGTCAAGACAGGATAACCTGTACGACGCCATTCAGCCCAGGCTTCATTGCCCTGGTAGAATAATGCAATCCATTTTTGTGTAGCAATTTGCTCTAATGCTTTAGCATCATCATATTTTACATCAGGTTGCGCTAAGTAAGCGTCTACTACAGCATCGGTAGCAGCAGCACCAATCCATTGTTGGATAGAAGCCTTGATAGCACTTTCATATAATGCTTTTGCATCACCTTGAATCCAACCCAATTTAGCAGCTTCTGCTTCAGAGAATAACACTTGCGCATAAGTCACAACATTAGCTGGTGAGTTTTGTTGACGTATTGAAGTGGCAGCCAACGAAACATCCTGTGCTTTCCAGGTAGGAGGGAATACACCATAAGGTACACCTACATATTTTTGTAAGATGTTCTGATCTGCCATTCCCGGAATACGAGGGTCATTAACTTTAATCAGGTAATTCATGAATGTACTACTTACAGCAAAGTCCTTACGGTTATTGGTGATGTAGTTGTTATACAACGGGTGCTCGTTGTTAGCTTCTGCCAGATAACCATATTTTACGTTATCTGCATTTGATGCCAACGGGCCATCTGCCATTGCTGCTGCAAATTCGGCTTTACCTTTGGTAGGGTCTACTTTCGATAAGCGAAGCGCCATAATCATGCGTAAAGTATTCGCAAATTTCTTCCAGCGTGTAGCATTTCCACCCAATAGAATATCACCTTTTACTGCTGTACCACCATCGAATTGCGCTTGTGCTTCTTTCAACTCTTTGAACAGGTCAGTATAGATAGACTGTTGCGTATCATAAGCAGGGCTGAAATTATCTTTGCCTTTCAATGCCTGAGAGTAAGGAATATCTCCCCAACGGTCAGTCATCCACATATAAGTGTATGCTTTAGCAATACGGGCAACGGCTATCTGGTTGTTGTTCGAACCATTGGCAGCTGCTGTAGTTTTGGTTGCTTCGTTGGTATTCAAATCAATGATATTTTTATAAGTAACCAACGGGCCTGTATAAAAACCATTGAAGTTGAAGTTGATGGTCTTATAACGAGAATCCTCAATATAAGTTACATCACCAAATTGTTGCGTATAAAGCGCTGGAACCATCTCAGTAGTCATTCCTCCGATATTACGCAATGCACCTGTAAGGAATGCCGCAGTATTAGGAGTTGATGGGTTATTTGGGCTAAGATTCATATTGCCAAAATCACCCGGGTCGCATGAAGTAGTGGCAATTGCTAAGCTTAGTGCCACTGCTAATGATTTGTATGCTGTTATTTTTTTCATTTTTTAATAGTATTTAACGACAGTAGTACTTAACACAAAAAGGGTAAGTTTATTGCCGAATCTCTAATAATTAGAATCCTAGATTAAGGTTGATACCATATGAGCGAACCGGAGGCAACTGGC
>CBIHRH010000178.1:0-8506 GCA_966212365.1 uncultured Emticicia sp.
TGACTAAATGTATTTTTCTTTATTGATACTTTAAGATTATCCGCACTGATAAAATCAAATAAAGTTAAGTGGTTTTCAAATTGTTGTTTTAATTCCTGCGGGAGTATTTTGGCTCCATCAAACATTTTGTAGAAATCTTCTTCCTTGTTTTTGGAGTGTTTTAGAGGAATAAGAGTGTCAAGGGTTATTTTCATGGTATTATACGTCATTTGAAATTCGTCTTCCTTACTTTTATTCCATTTAGGATAGACATAATCTATATATCCTTGTAAGATAGCTTCATCAATTGAAACTTCATTTTCCGGATTCGATAGAACCGCAAGTGTTCGTTTAATAACCTCCTTATCATACATATAAAAGTCGGTGCTGTTGTTTTCTGTAAAAACAAAGCAAGAGGAAATACCTCTTTGTCTTTTCCTATTTACCCGGCCAAAGCGTTGTAGTAAAGCATCAATTGGAGCGGGTTCAGTATAAATTACTTCAAAATCTATATCTAAACTTACTTCTATAGCCTGTGTACCAACAAGAAGATTTACATCTTTCAAATCGTCTCTTTTTTCTGCTTGTAAAAGAATTTGCTCATGTTTGTTTCTGTCCTTTCCATTGTAGCCTCCATGCAATAAGACAGCATTGGTAGAGTAATTTTTCAATTCTCTATAAATTTTTTGGGACTGAAATACTGTATTGCAAACGACTAATACTTTCTTGCCAGCTTTTAAATCATTGATAATTATATCGAGATTATTTTCCAGCAATCCTTTCTTTAAAATAACTCTATGTCTTTCAAATTCCTTGAAAAGAGAGTTGTCTGCATAGATTGGAGTAAAGGTTTTAATTGCTTCTTCTATATGCTTTCTTAGAAAACCTGGTAAGGTTGCTGTCATTACCATTACTTTTACGTTTAAGTACTGAGTGGCAAACTCTAAAAGAATTTTTATCTGGGCAAAAGTTTTAGGGTCGTAGGCATGTATTTCATCAAAAATAAAATAACTGTTTGTCCACTCAAATAGGCCTTGCTCAAAGCCTTTTAGTCCGAAGAGATGCTTTAAAAGCTGGAATGGCGTACAAACCTTTATAGGCGTGGTGACATACTTAAATTTGTTTTTTAATTCGTCAATGGCCTCTTTTTTTGTACTGTGGCTGTATTGATGTTCTTCGAAATAATCATTTAAATAAGCACTTAATTTGCCATGAAGCATGCCAACTTTTTCTTTTTCAATTACAGTACTTAGCCTTTCAAACATGGCGTTGATTGATGCAGTGAATGGAAGAACATAGAAAATACGACCTGGTTGATTAGAGTTAAAATGATTTCTGATCCATAGAAATGCACTCTCTGTTTTTCCAGAACCTGTTGGCGCAGTTAATATAGTATTGCCTAAGGTTTTAGCACATATCTTTTGGTGTTGATAAAAATCTAATCCTTTCTTATTTAGACTTATTTGTTGATTAGCCAGAAATTGAAAATCTCCGACATTAAGAGATGGAATATGTTGTATTCTTGCAGAACCTAAATGGTCACAATTTTTAACGGCTCCAAATAGTAAGGATAAAAACCAATAGTTTGACTGGGTAAGGTTTATGCCTTTATTATTATATTTTCTAACAAAGTTGAATTGATTTGAAATGATGATTTTTCGATTTATATCAATGCTATATCTGTCTTTCAAAAGTCGTTTTATTGCTTCTATATCAACTTTTTTAAATTCATCTTTAAATGTTCTTGCTTCAATTGAACCCAGATTTAATTGCATGCCATCATCGGGAGTTTCATCCTGATAGAAATTGTTAATATATCGTGCATAAAGACTTTCAAAATCTTTATGATGACCCGTAATTGCTAAAAGCAGCAGATGCTTGATAGATTCATTTTTTATTCCATCAAAAGCATCAAAAAAGGGTAGAGAGAACAATTCATGCCTTTGTTTATCCCACTTATTTGGCAAGTTTCTAAGCACATTCTGAAACTCTCGATGACTTTTGCCAAGGTCATGAAAAATCATACAGATTCTGACATACTCCCAAAATTCCGTAGGAATATTTGGGATTTTAGTTATGTCAGCAAATTGATCTTTTAGCAACGAATGAATTTTCAAACAGTCATCAATATGCATATATAATGGCAGTTGAGGTTCAGATTTGGCTAAGATTTCATTCATGCTCATAATTTATAGAGTGCATAAAAATATTCAGATTAAGGTCATTATCATGCAAAGCTTTAATGCTTGAAGTTTTAACACCATTTCTATGCGATACAATAGAAAAAGGTTTAGTACCTAAGTTCTTTCTTGGAAAGGTATTCGTAAAATACTCCGGTAATGCTTGAACTTGTCCGGCCAGGTGATAAGGGAATGTTGGCACAATTTGTCCTTTTATCTCAACCTCTTCATCAATTAATTGCATGTCAATCTCCGAAATACTATCTACTGTCGCTAAGTCATTCATCCTGCCTAAAAGTATCGGATAAACAGGATTCTGGAAATATTGAGCAATTTCAGAATTTGAAGTATAGATGATGAGACGCGGATTAAATAAGAATTGGCGCCTGATGACATTCGACTTGGCTATATTATTAGTAGTTTTTCCGTTTCCGTCCATCTGGTATATGGTTTCTAAATCAGTGCTGATAGCATCAAATTCAAAATAGTAACCTATTTTGTCATTTTTATAGCTAATGAATTTACCCGCAGCAGCATTGATTAAACCTAAAACCGTACTTAATGGCGGTACTTCCAGAGTTGGCTGATAGCCACTAATCAGATTAGGGTATCTGAAACTGGCTGTCCAACCCGAAATATCTATTTTATAGAATTTCATATTAAACAATTTGGTTTTCTAATTGCTTGCAATAGCCATCTATAGCCTGATTAATAGTTGTTACAACTATATTATCTGATGCTAAACTTTGTAAATCAACATTTATTTCATCCATGAATCCGGCTCTTTTACCTATAAATACCTGTCCGTTAATTTGCTCTTTATAGTCTTCTAATACTTCTTTGATTGCCTCAATACTAATTGCTGCGATGTTTCCAAATGCACCTTCTGCCTTAGCTATGTGCGAGAACGGGTGATTTCCACTTGTCGTTGTTGCTAATATGATAAACTTCGGTGTCACATCTCCCATATTATTCGTTTGCATAGCACCTCCGGTAATTGTTTTAAGTGCTTTGAGGGTGTCAATAGTTCTTTGTAGCCTGACTTGTTTAGGGAGTTGAATTAATTTTTGAGGAATACCTTTGGCGTCTTTTACAAAGGTATCTTCTACTATAGAACAGCCATTAGCAATACCTTCTTCTTGTAGTTTCGAAGTGAGATTTTTAAATCCTGTTTTGTTGTAGGTTGCAAATGTGCCTACCTGAGCTAAATCAATAGAAAACATGCCTTTCATAATTGCACTATACTCTTCCTTACTGTATGGTACTGAGTCTCCATCCTGGCGTGTCATGCTTGACCAGTGTTCTTCTGTTTTTGTACTGGCAACAGAAACCAAAACAGAATTTTTTAAAGGAGAAACACGGGTAACCGTAACATCTTCTTTCTTCTCTTTACCTTTAGAATCTAATTCTGGTGTACCATCTTCTTTTAAAATAACATCTTTTGCCGCTTTCATATAACCAAAAACATCATCATCGGCATATTTCAGAGGGTTAGCATCCGTAAAAGCAATTTTACTTTCTCTTGTAACAGGAGATAAATCCCATTTGAAATCTTTTTTCAGGGTTTCTCTCCACCAATAGCGCCATGCTTGTCCGGAAGCATAAGTATAAGTTCTCCCGTTTTTTACAATAGTTTTTGTTGCAACCCCGTTTTCAAAATTTGTAGTAGAGCTTTTCCCGGCATTATTAAGAGCCACAACATCTACATCAATTAATACAAATCCTTGTGTTTTAAGTAAATCCATTTTTCAATAAGTTTATAGTTTTGAATATTATTGTTCATCGTCATTTTCTGGTTCATCTTCAATAGAAACATAACGGTTGGTTTCGTGTAGTTTTTGATAAATTGCTATTATTAATAAATCCCGCGTATCTCTCCAGAATGTTCCATCAGGGAATAGATAAAAGACATAATCCTCCAATGTTATGAGTGGATTGGGATTTTTAGCTTCGTAATTATTCTTAATTAGCTTTATTAAATAAAGCCTAAAATCGCTACTGCTTTTTAAGCCGTTAAGTTTGATAAGAGCCTTAGTAATCTGATCTTCTGATTTATCATGAAGAATAAACTCAGCCAGTTCTTTAATCTTCTCAATTGTATATTTATTCATTTTCAATATGTTTAAACAGTAAATTTCTATGATATTAAAGCTAAATTGATGCTTTTGGCTCCATTGACGCAGATTAGGGATTATTGAAGTATTTTTAATTAATTTATTCAGAATGGGATTGTTCCAAACCCTATAATCTGAGTAAGACAGACGTTCTTTTTTATTATACCACTCTTGTGTTTTTTCATCAAAGTGTGCCTCTTTAAATTTTGAAGATTTATAATGTTGATTGGTGAAATCACTCCATTCTTTAGCATGGTGCTTTTTGCAATAACCGTAGAATTTAAAAAGTAGATTTGAAAACGTATGAAGTTCAATATCCGGACTTGCACCGAAATTGGTAAAATGATACATGTTCAGTTGTACATCTCGTAGAGCAATATTATTGTCATCGTCAGATATAGCAATTGGTAATGTGTTAATGCAAAAATCAGCAAAATTAAATAGGGCATTTGAAATGATTCCAAATTCTGATTTTAATGTACCCTCCGCTAACCCATTTGCAACATTTTCAAGATTGGTGTCAACATTTTTTTTAATTAAAAATCTACTTACTGTATCATAATTACTTTGGAGTAGGGCAATTTTATCACCAACAAAGCATACACCTAATGGTATAAAAAAAGTACGTATTAAGGCTTCTTTGGAAAAGTACAGGCCACTTTCGTAAGCGCTATGAAAATTAATAAATGCACTTGAAGCAGACATCATATGATTGTGTCTTCCGGCAATATAAAGTTTGGTTTCTGTTCCTACTATTCGGCAATAACCAACCTTGAAGTCTTTATTTGTTTCTTCTATGAGACCACGATAATATTTCATTGTCTCTTCTATTTTCTTCTCTGTATTAAATGCAGGTTGGGTAATGGAAGAATTTAAAAAATAGGTGTGCAATTTCCCTCCCCAATACTTTACATATATATCCGTTGCATAAGCTATATGTTCTAAGATGGTTTTGTCAGGAGATTTTTCTATCAGATACTCTAATACGAAGCCACCGACGTCTATAAATGGGTCACCTGTTGGTTTTATGAAGTCATTCATTTTAATAGATTTATTAACTTTATTCTATTCTTTATTTAAATTCAAGTCTTGCATTACAAACCTAATCCCCTTACTAGGGCAATATTCCCCCCACCACTAAAAAAAACTAAAATTTTATCTCCCCACTCTTCGCCCGAATATGCTCAATCAATGATTCCGGCTCAATAATGGACTCTATATGTTCAAAGTAACCCATTATAAAATTTGTAATTCCTAAAAACTCATCATTCACTTTACACGCAAAATCATAAATATCGTCGTGCTCGGCACAAGGTTGGATGTATGCCTGAGCCAAGGGGAATCTCTCAATGAGTTCGTTTAGCGCACCTGTGCGTAACTTTAAGTGTACGAATACCTGTTGGTCGTTTACGATTCTGAATGGGTCTGTGGCCGCGGAATGATGTTTTGTTTCGTATTGCCAGGCTTGGTCTTGCACTTTTACTTTCTCAATTCTTGAAATCCGGAAATGTCGTATTACCTTTTTATCTACATCAAAGGCATGAAGAATATCGTCTTTGGTACTTACATTGAACGGCTCTACTAGTCTGTTGCTTACCTTGCTGCTCATAGTTGAGCGATAATTGACCAGTTGCACTACTCGTTTTTGTTTTTTAGCTTGTTCCAGCAGATTGGCTTTGTTGAGAAATGTCTTTGAGAATAAACTGCTTCCCAGTTTTGATACATCGTAGATGGTTTCGAGCTTCGCTCTAATTTTCTCCAAACGTTTATCTAAGGCATTAGCTTTAGTCAAGGCTTCCAGCAAAAACTCTTTTTCCGGCTCCGTAAAGAACAATACTTCTTCAAGGTATTCCAATGATTTATTGGGAGCAATGTAATATCTGTGCCTGTTATCAGACTCTACTATAAAATCAGCGTCGCGCAATTCTCTAATATCTTTTTTAATTGAATCGAGACTTACCCCGTATTGGGTAGCCAGTGCCTTTAGCTTATAGTAATAGGGTTGTTCTAGTAAGTTCTTCAGAACACATAGTAGCCTGTTTTTGGGACTATTATCGTGGAAAACGTTCATTTGTTTGTTTGTTGTTTTATAGGATGTCGCAAAAGCCCATTCCGGCAGATGAGGTAAATTTGCCGAAGCCTCCGTAAAAGCCTACTTCTATTAGTCTGGCAGGGGCGCTGAGCTCAAAAACAAAGTTTTCGTAACCTTTTATTCTGGTTTCGTCGTCGCGGTTTTGCTTGATTGAAATGAGTTTGGACCGCATTTTGCTGGTGTCGACCAGTTGAAAGTTGATGAGTTTTTCGAGGGCCGGGGCATCCATTGCAAGCCCTTTTCCATACACGCTTTCATACTTGCTCAGGAGGTTGAGTGCGAAATATCTGGCAAATGCTGGTTCGGTGGGATTTAAATAATCGTCTTTTCCATCGTCGCGTTTTTCGGCAATTACCATCGGAGAGGTGGCTTTGAATAAGATGCAGGAGCTATCGGTGAGTGGCGTGGCGAGTGATTCTACTGACTCGATTAAGAAATCGGCCTGATATTTTTTGTTGTAGATACTTATGTACTGATTTTTGAAAAGGCCGATGATGAAATCTTCGGCTGCTTTGTTGATAAAGAATGAAACGGTGATGTATATAGGCGTGTCTGCGAGTACTATGAAATCTTCTCCTTTCTGAATTGACCTGGCTTTATGGGGTATGTCGAATTTTGAGAAGGTGAAGTGTTTGAAATTTTTAAGGGAGTCATAGGCCCTATAGCCTTTCTGGTGAAGAAAGGTGGCGTAGTCGGCATCGGATTCTTTGATTCGGGCGTAGACCCAACTTGAAAAGGGGTGGTTGTAGTTGAGAGTTAGTTTCTGATATGGGGTTTGGGGTCGTAAGGTGAGGCGGAAACGCATAGCAGCTTTGTTGTTTAGTTTTCAATATTAGAATAAAAAACTGGCAGAAACAAGTTGAAGACTCAGTATTTATTTTTCGGTCATTTTTCTTTTTGAAAAAATTCATCATAGTCCTTGTTTGTATGCAATAATGAGATTCAATAGCATATTCATGTAAAAAGCTACTTTTGATAGTAGCTTTTACTGATAAATATTGTCTTTTTAGGAATTAATGTTTTCAGGTTTCCCCTTTTTCTCTAAAAGTCTTCTTTCTTTGTTTTTTCTCCTACGTTCTATTTCATAGGCATTCACACGGTCTTTATTTATCTTACGATACTCACGGCAATACTCCTTCATTTCATCCCGATGTTGTTCGGCATATTCACGAGATCTTTGGTTCAGTTTTTCTCGATTTTTTTCCCTGTATTTTTTCTGATACTCTCTTTGATAGTCAGTCGTTTTCATAAATTTAAGTATTTTGCAAAAGCTAGGTTTTTGTTCTCAAAAATAGAAGTTTTTCGCGATTATCATAGTTTTTTAAAGATTTTTATTTGACTGGCTATTAATCTGTTTAACTGGTAAGACCATAATTTGTGTTTGATTATTCCGACTGTCTTTTTTTACTAAAAAAGACAGTCACCAATGGCAACTGTCTTTCGAGATTCAATCGTTGTAATGTTGATTATTTCCCTTTTTGATTCACTAATAGTATGCTTTTAAGACTTTCCACATCTTGCACTAATCGGTTAATACGTTGGTTTTCTTTTTCTAAAACCTCAATACGTTTCAATAGTTGTTGTGTTGCAGAAATATTGAGTGTTGTCAAGGCTTCATAATCAACCGTCCGGAAATCGTCTACTTCTTTTCCATACACAAATACTTTACCGCTTCTTTCTGAATTGACCTGAATACCATTTGCTGAAACAAGTAGTACTTCTACTACTTCCTGGTTTTCTTCACTGATTAATTTAAGTTTGTCACCTGCTTTTAAAGTTGTTTTGATAAGTGGAATAAATCCTTTTTCGATAGAGCTTAACTGGTAAATATCAGGAATGAAATCTGACATTTTAGTTACGGCAGAAGGATACACTTCTTCTACCTGTTGGGCAATTACTTTTTTATATTGATTATTTCCTTTTGAGATTGAATCAATTAATTGATAATTGGTTATCTGTATATTTTTTAGTGTATTAAGATCATTAGCGTTATCAGATAAGCCCTTTATTTTCTTGATACGAGCATCTGAATAAACGTTCAATTCTGAAGTTGCAATGCGATGTGAAGTATAAATGGAGTAGTTGTTTACACCTGATGCTGAACTTACCGTGGCACTGCTATTAAGGTAAGCATAGGATGG
>CBIHRH010000179.1:0-8499 GCA_966212365.1 uncultured Emticicia sp.
CCACTACACTAAAAACAACCAATACTGAAACCTTTTTCATTTCTTATCTGTAATTTTATAAGCAATTTAGTATAAAAAAGATAGTTTAGCGTTCGAAACCACAATTTTTTGTTGCTACCTCCTAAACTAGTAATTAATATTTCTACATGGGTATTCGTGACGAACTAAAATCGGCGGTATTACAAATCAATGATAATTCTCAAAATCCACATACTTTTGAAGAATTGGCTTTAGAAATTTTCCGTTTTCAGGCTGCTGCCAATCCTGTCTACAATGAGTATTTAGGTTTTTTAAAAGTTAATCCTCAAAAAATTGACCGTTTGGAGAAAATCCCTTTCCTTCCTATTCAGTTTTTCAAGTATCACAAAGTTATTACCGACCATGCCCCTACGCAAATGGTTTTCGAAAGTAGCGGCACTACCCAACAAAATACCAGTAAGCATTACGTGAGCGATTTGCCATTTTATGAGCACATCAGCCAGAAGATTTTTGAGCAGTTTTATGGCCCTATTACCGACTATCACATATTGGCACTACTACCTTCGTATCTTGAACGAAATAATTCGTCGTTGGTGTATATGGTACAGAGTTTTATTTATCGCACTTATTCCCGCGAGTCAGGCTTCTACCTCAATAATACGGCAGAATTGCTTGAAAAGTTACACCAGCTTTCGGAAAACTCTCAAACACCTCGAAAAGTTTTGCTGATAGGTGTAACTTTTGCGCTATTGGATTTAGTAGAGAATGAAAAGGATTTAGGTTTCTTAGAAAACTTCAAAGATAAATTGATAGTGATGGAAACAGGGGGAATGAAAGGCCGTCGCAAAGAATTATTAAGAGAAGAAGTACATGAAATACTGACAAGTCGTTTGCCGATACAGCACGTACACTCTGAATATGGGATGACCGAGCTACTCTCGCAAGGGTATTCTAAAGGTGAGGGGGTTTTTGAATTACCAAATACCATGAAAATCTTATTGCGTGAAATCAATGACCCGTTCAAAATTATTGCCTCGCAATTCCGCTCGGATATTGTAAAGGAAACAACTATACGGGGGGGGATTAACGTAATAGACCTGGCTAATATAGATTCCTGTAGTTTTATAGAAACACAGGATTTAGGGGCGTATCAGGTAAATAGCCAACAATTCAGCGTCATAGGCCGATTTGATAATTCAGATATAAGAGGGTGTAATCTATTGGTAATTTAATTCAGATACTTATTCAAAGTGCGTAGTACCGGGGGCAAATAACTAGTACCAAAGATATTGACATGCACCATCAGCGGGTAAATATTATAAATAGCTATTCGTTCATCGAAGCGAGGTTGTAGTGGAAAACTTTCATGATAAGATTCATAAAAACGGTTATCAAAGCCACCAAAAAGCGTCGTGAAAGCCATTTCCATTTCACGGTTACCGTAATATACGGCAGGGTCAACCAGACAAGGATTGCCTTTATCGTCAGTAATAATATTGCCCGACCATAAATCTCCATGTATTAACGAAGGTTTTTCGTTAGGGAGCAAGTCTGGTAATACTTTGTAAAAGTGCTGGAATTTATCGTATAAATCTTTGCTGATTAAATCGTTATAATAAGCCAGTCCAGCCTGAATATTGAGCCTTTTTTCGATGAAAAAGCTTAACCAGTCTGTGTAAGGTTCATTGAATTGTTGCAACGAACCGATATAGTTATCGAAATGTAGCCCGAACGAATCGTTGGTATGTCGGTGAAGTTTCGCTAAATTTTGTCCTAGTTTTTCCCAATAATCAAAATTTGGCTTTGCATATTCAATGTTTTCTAAAATCAGATAGTCTTGTCCATCTCTTCTTCCCCAATTCAATACTTCCGGGATTCTTAGCACATTTGCATCTCGTAGCAGGTTCAGGCCCTTTGCTTCTGTTTCAAACATACCTTCGTGGTTTCGGGTATTGTATTTAATAAAATACTTCCCTTCGTTGGTATATACCTGCACCGTAACATTAATGCTTCCACCCTGAAGCAAACGATATTCGGTAACCTGAACGTCTCGTCCTAAGGTCTCAAAAAAGACACCCTCAAAAAATTGAAATTGATCTTCTGCCGTTTGCATAAACCTGACCTCTCAATGAAATTTGTAAACGTATATCTAAAACAGCTCAGATGCCTGTACTGTTTAAATACACGCTTGTTTCAATACGATTAGCAAAATAAAAACTTTCTCAGTAAATTTTCCGAACTTTGTCTTAGAAATATAAGAGTGGTTCCAAAGGAAAGCTTTGTAAAAAATATTAACGCATTACAACGAATTTTATTCTCGGATTAAAAATACATGAAAAGAAATTTAGCTATTTTAGGCTCAACGGGTTCAATAGGTACGCAGGCGTTAGAGGTAGTGGCCGCAAATCCGGATATTTTTGAAGTAGAAGTGCTTACAGCCCAGAATAATGCCGATTTGTTGATTGAACAAGCAGCAAAATTTCGTCCTAATGTAGTAGTCATTTCAAACGAGGCGTTATACGATAAGGTTTTTTCTGCTCTCGACCCGCTTGATATTAAAGTATACGCAGGCGAAAAATCGCTCTCTTCGGTAGTACAGATGGAATCGGTAAATATGGTACTCACAGCATTGGTGGGCTACGCAGGTTTGATTCCGACCATTGCGGCTATTAAAGCAGGTAAACATATTGCTTTAGCCAATAAAGAAACCTTGGTAGTGGCAGGTGAGTTAGTAACTGATTTAGCGCAAAAAAATAGAGTAGATATTCTTCCGGTAGATTCTGAGCATTCAGCTATTTTCCAATGTCTGGTAGGGGAGTTTCATAATCCTATAGAGAAAATTATCCTGACTGCCTCTGGTGGACCATTTTTAGGTAGAGATAGAGATTTTCTGAAAAGTGTAACTAAACTGCAGGCATTGAAACATCCTAACTGGAGCATGGGTGCCAAAATTACGATAGATTCGGCTTCGTTGATGAATAAGGGTTTAGAGGTAATAGAAGCCAAATGGTTGTTTGGACTGACACCCGAGCAGATAGAAGTGGTAGTGCATCCACAAAGTATTATCCACTCAATGGTGCAATTTGAAGATGGTAGTATGAAAGCCCAAATGGGCTTACCTGATATGCGGGTACCGATTCAATTTGCTTTAAGCTACCCGGCTCGCTTAAAATCTGATTTCCCGAGATTCGATTTCAGTAAATATCCATCATTGACTTTCCAAAAACCTGATGTGAATACATTCAGGAATTTAGGTTTTGCTTTTGAAGCACTCAGTCAGGGAGGCAATATGGCTTGTATTGTCAATGCCGCCAATGAAATAGCCGTAGCTTCGTTTCTTAGGGATGAAATAGGTTTTCTGGAAATGTCTGATCTGATAGAAGATTGTATGCATCGGGTAAGTTTTGTAAAAACACCTACTTTAGATGATTATATAAAAACTGATGAAGAAGCCCGCCGTATAGCCATGGAGTTTTCTTTTTAACCAGGCCTTACCATTCGTTGAGGATTTACCACCATTCGTTGGGAGCATTACACCATTCTTTCCTAAATTTTTGGATACCAGGTGAAGAATATTTTACTTAGGTGAATGATATAACCACTTACAAAATCATTCATTATGAATGCGATCATCATAGAAGACGAAAAACTGGTTGCCCGCGAATTAACCTATAAAATATCAGAGATTGACGAGAATGTAAAGATTCTGGAGGTACTTCCGAGTGTGAAAACTGCCCTTAGATGGCTAGGTGAAAACGCAGAACCGGATCTGGTTTTTGCTGATATTCAGTTAGCCGATGGTGTTAGTTTCGAAATCTTTGATAAATTTCAGCTTAACTGCCCTATTATATTTACTACTTCATATAACGAATATGCCATTCGTGCCTTTAAGGTAAATGGCATTGATTATCTGCTGAAACCAGTTGAGCCTGAAGAACTGGCAAAGGCCATCGGAAAGGCCAAAGAACTGAATAAAACAAAAGCTAAAACGCCAATTGATCTGAATAGCCTGGTAGAAATGCTGCAAGTGGGCAACATGAATAAACCTGTATTTAAAGAGCATTTTTTAGCCAATCACCGAAACTCCTGGATACCTGTAAAAGTAAACGATATTGCTTACTTTTATTATGAGGCAATCATCTATCTCGTGACCAAAACCAACGAGAAATATACCCTTGATATGAGCTCGATGGACGAACTGGAAGAGTTAATTGACCCCTCAAGATTTTATAGAGTTAATCGTCAGTACATTGTTTGTATTGATGTGATTCAGAGCGTGCGAAGCATTGAAAACTCCAAGCTGATTGTAAAGCTTAAGAATCCTCATCATAGTACCGAAATCGATATTAGTCGCCACAAAGCCCCGACTTTCAAAAAATGGCTGGAAAAATAACAAAGTATCTGTTAAAAAAGAGCTGCTATCTCTTGCTACTATGTATGGGCTTTTGCCCTGTTCTGAAAGGGCAGGAAAAGATAAATTTTGAATTTTCTTTCCTGACCGAAAGGGAGGGACTTTCAAATAATCGTATTCTATGTATGATGAAAGATAGTGACGGTTTCCTGTGGATAGGCACTATCGATGGGCTTAATCGTTATGACGGGAGCCATTTTGTTGTCTTTAAAACAAACCATAGGGATTCTACCACATTGGCTAATAACGCAGTACACTCTCTATGCGAAGATAAAGAGGGCAATATATGGGCAAGTACTGATGATGGAATATGTTATTATGATAAAAAAACAAACAAATTCAGGAGTTTTAAAGAACTAAAAGGGCAAAAATTTGCCGCTTGTTATCAGATTATTTGTGATAAAAAAGGAGATATCTGGTTTTCGTGTGGTATAGGGCTGTTTCATCTGTCAAAAAAAACCGGGGTTATAAAAAGTTTATTTCATAACCCTTCTCAAACTAATTCTATCAGTAGTGATGATATCTTTTCGCTAAAGGAATATCCGAAAGACAATACTATCTGGATTGCTACCGAAAAGGGGGTAAATTATGTAGATATTAATACCGGAAAATTTTACAATGCTGCCAATAACCCGAAAAAATACCCATTTCTTAATGACCACGGCATCAATAAATTAACCATAGATAATAATAAATTAATTTTTGCCGATCACACACTTTCAAAAGTAGTAACGGTCAATCTGCCTGATAAAAAGATAATAGATGAATATAATCTGCCGGATAAGAAAAACCTTGATGTAAGCTATATATCGGTCGATAAAGACCATAATTACTGGCTGAGTTATCAGGATAATTCCTTGCTTTTAATAGATACCAAAAATAATAAAATCAAAGAAGTTGACTATAATCCGGCAAGAAAACGAGAGTTTTCTGATGTTTCATTCAATGATTTATGTCAGAATGCAGACGGTATGTTGTTGTTCGGAACGTCTCAGGGCCTTTGCTACCTTGAGCCGGATAACCTCTTATACAAAATATACAATTTAAGTGACATTACAGAAGCTAAAATAAACGCTGAAAGTATCAATGCTTTTGCTGAATCGGCAGATAAAACCTGGTGGTTAGGCACCTGGACCCGAAAACTTATCCA
Source organism: uncultured Emticicia sp. (assembly GCA_966212365.1). Lineage (GTDB taxonomy): Bacteria > Bacteroidota > Bacteroidia > Cytophagales > Spirosomataceae > Emticicia. The sequence goes on from CBIHRH010000179.1 coordinate 5,541, forward strand.
TTACGACCCAGTAAATGGCACACATCAAACCTTTCAGTTACCTCCTGATTATAGCAAGAACCATAAATATATTCACACCATCTGCGACACAAAAGAGACCGTATATATAGCTACACACACAGGTATATTTTTATTAAATAAACAAACTAAAAAACTGTCGAAATTAGAACTACCTGCCAAAGTCGATTTTAATTTGGTATTTGTGATGAGTATGCTCTTAGACAAAGATGTTTTGTGGATAAGAACCAACCAGAATATGGTATTTACTTATCAGATTTCATCGCAAAAATGGGAAGAGTTTTTTTTACCGAATTATCTGACTAATAATTTCTTTACTACGCGCATGTTTCTGGGCTTTGATAAAAAAGGCGAAATATGGGCTAATTTATATCCCAAGGGAATGGCAAAGTTCTCTAAAAAAGAAAGGAAATTTATTATACAAAAAACACCCGTAATAGAAGAGCTTGGAAAATGGATGTTTCAGTTCAGAGCCGACTCTTCCAATAGTTTCTGGTATCCTACTATGGGTTATGGCTTGGTTAAATACAATACTGAAAAGGGCATTATACAGAATTGGCGAGAAAGTGACGGACTAATATTTGACTACTGCCTGGCAGCTTGCCCTGATAAGTATGGCAATATCTGGATTGGATCTTTCCATAAATTTTCAATTTTTAACCCCAAGAGAAACTATTTTCAGAATTTTCGTATCCCCTATAACGAAGAGAATAATTCTTATAGAAATTATATGTACCCATTGAGTAATCAACATATTTTAGCGGTACAAAAAAACATACTGATTGAATTTATACCTGAGAATATCTCAAATAATGCCAGCAATAAAAACACATTGCTTATAGGCAGTATTCAGTTAGCCGATACTACTTATTTAGTTAGCAGGCAATTGAAAAGTGTTCGTCTGGGGGTAGATGGTAACAATTTCAGCCTCAACTATGCGGTTTTTTCACCAACGCAAGAGCACTATAGATACTATTATCAATTAGCAGGATTCGATGATAAATGGGTGGACGCCGGCTCAAAGACCATAGCGAATTATACAAAGATACCCGGCGGAGATTATACTTTCAGAGTAAAAGCAGTGGCCGGGAATGTAGAAATTCTAAGCAGCGATTTCCCGATACATATTGCTACCCATTTCTACAAAACCTACTGGTTTCTCAGCCTGGTATTGTTGCTGATAGCAAGTATTATGTACGCTGTTTATCAATACAGGGTTCAGCAATCGAATGAAGTACACCGTTTACAAGCCCAGACATCAAGACTTGAAAAAGATAAAACCGAAATTCAATACCAGAATCTGATTAATCATCTTAATCCACATTTTCTATTTAATAGCCTCACCTCATTGAACAGCCTGATTCTGACAGAGCCTAAACAAGCCTCTAAGTTTTTGCAGAAACTCTCATTAATTTATCGTTACATATTACAAAATAAAGAGAAAGAATCGGTTACGCTAGAGCATGAGATTAACTTTGTAAAAAATTATATCGATCTGCAGAAATCACGTTTTGAAGAGGGATTAGTAATTAACATGGATATTCCGAAACAATATCTCAGCGATGGTATTGTGCCTGTTACGCTACAGAATCTCTTTGAAAATGCCATCAAACATAATACTATAGAAGACGAAAAACCTCTGATTATTTCAGTCTATATAGAAGATGAATATCTGATAGTTGAGAATAATATCCAGAAAAAAGCCTATGTTGAAACTTCTAATAAACAAGGGCTCGAAAGTCTGAAAAAACTCTATTATTATTTAACTTCCGAACCCGTTGAGATTATCGAAACAGATAAGACATTTAAAGTAAGAGTGCCTCTACTTTAACGTATCTCTTAAACGTTTACTTCCTGGCTCATTTCTTTCATTGCTCCCGCAAGAAGCGTATAGCAGGCTATCCAGGCTTCTTTCGCTTCTTCCGTCCAGTTTTTGCCTAAACCTTGCTCCAAAGTCCATAGCAGGGCTTCACCAACTTTTTCATAATGATAATCCTGTACGCCGTATTTTATATGGCGTTGAGAAAGCCTTGCAACATCATCAAGAATAGTATCAAGTTTATCTAATTTGCTGATAATGTAAGAAAGCATTGAGATTAATTTGCGCGATTGCTCAGGAATATCGGCATTTCTGAACATAGGCCTCACTTCAGGCGCTATCTCAAATAAACGGTTGTAAAAAAGGCTACCAACTGTTTCAGCAGGGATTTTGGCAACTAAGACAAAACTTTCTTTGACGAGTGAAATCTGATTTGTTTTCATGTAAGTATAACTGTTAATAGTAAATGTATTTTTTTGTACTTCCTGCCAATCAGCTGCTTGATTATCAATTAGTTTTATGGCGTTTTATTGAATCGTTGGTCAAAAGTAGAGAGACCGTATAAACCTGACAAAAATTTCGGATTGAAGGGTATTTATTTCGAAATGAATGGTTTAAAATAGTTTCTTGAATGAATTAACTCAGCCCAAAGTTCGTAGGATAAGAAACCTATCAATGTAATATTACCACTATTCAAACTGCTTTTTCTTCCTTTCAATTTTCTATATTTTTTCGTGGTACTGTATTTATTCAAATTTATACTTTCGATATAAAACAGTATTCACAAAAATTTAAAATCATGCAAAAACACAAGATGTCTATTTCCAGAAAAATGAAAACTATCTTCTTATTTTTCGGATTATCATTATTGTCATTAGTGAGTTTCTCACAATCAAAAAAAGTATTAATTGTAGCTACTAACACCGATTCTGTAGGAGTACGCAAAAGTGGAACGTATTTAATGGAGATAGCCTATCCTTTTCAATATTTTGTTGATAAAGGATTTGATGTTGAGATACTAACACCTAAAGGGGGAAAAACAGCATTATATGATAATGGTAAGGTTGCAGAAGATTTGGGTCGGATTCAGAAAAGCGAATTATTTATTAACAAAACAAATAA
>CBIHRH010000180.1:0-8484 GCA_966212365.1 uncultured Emticicia sp.
CAGTAATTAATCCCAAAGAAAGGAATGTAAGTAAAAATCTTTTTTTCATTAGTGTAAATAAATGTTAAACTGTCTGTTCGGCCGTAATAGCTTAAAAATCTTGATTTAATACAAAATTACAGCGCAAATTCGCATTAGATACCTGCTCTTACATTAAAAGATTTATAAAAATCACCAGTACCGAGAAATAGTAGATGAAAGGTTCAGATAAGTAGATAAATCTGAAATTAAAAATGGCTTAAATATACGTATCTTGTCTATACAAGCCGATAAAGTAGTTATAAATGGTATTTACGTCTGATAGGGTTTAAGAAAAATTTCTTGTGCATAGTGAAACTTTCCGGATGCATCTGGTCGAATAAGACTTGCCACTCTCCGAACCTTTCTGGCTCGGCCTTAGCGAATTTTTCTTTGCTTATTTTTTTACTGATCAGATACTCTTCAAAAGTCATTCGTTCACGTTTTTGTACAAATTTATGAGTTATTTTTTGAATTGCTATTATTGGTAGAAGATTGTTGTTGATAATGCTTTCTTAATTGATGTCTTTTCGTTATCTGATGGACAACAAATCCTAAATTTGTGATTAGCCGTAAATAGTGTAAATTGTTACTTAATTCTACCCATTACTTTAATCTTCATGAAAGAAATCGAAAAAAAGCATCCCTTGGCTATCAGGTGGTTTCACTGGATAAACTTTCCTATATTGCTGATCATGATCTGGAGCGGTATGCTGATTTACTGGGCTAATGGTGTTTATAAAATACAGGTAGGTGATTGGGTTCTACTCAAATTCTTTCCCGACAGTTTTTATAAAGCGCTGAAAATTCCTTATCGATTGGCAGAAGGCATGGCCACTCACTTTGTCTTTATGTGGATTTTCTTTCTGAATGGACTCTTCTATGTACTCTATACGCTTATATCAGGAGAATGGCGTTATTTAGTACCTAATAAACAATCATTTAAAGAAGCCTGGCAAGTGCTTCTACATGATTTCCGTATCAGCAAATATCACCCACCTCAAAGCAAGTATAATGGTGCACAGCAGATTGCTTACTCGGCTATTATTCTGATGGGCTTTGGCTCATTAATATCAGGCCTTGCTATTTACAAGCCAGTGCAAGTACATTGGTTAACCTGGTTGATGGGTGGTTACTCATTTGCAAGAGCCATACACTTTATCTTAACTATTGGCTATGTTTTGTTCTTTCTGATCCATATCATACAGGTTATCAGAGCCGGTTGGAATAATTTCCAGTCAATGATTACTGGTTTTGAGGTGAAGCAGAACGTTGCTATGCCCACGCAAGAAGAACCGGAAGAAGAGCCTAGGCCTATTATTGAAGCTTAAATACTATTGTAATGAAAAATAATATAGATCAATGGTCGGATAAAAAAATACAACGAAGAACTTTCTTCTCCTTTGCGGGATTTATTCTGGCGAGTATTGCAGGATGGTTTTCGTGGAAATGGTACAGGCATCTGCCCAAAACCAATAATAGATTAGACCAGACTACCAGAGATATTCTGAGTTTTAATGAAAAAGTAAAAGACCAGTTTTTCAGCGATAGCAACCTGGCTAAAACTTATCCTAAAGCAAGAGCAGCTAAACACCCACGTTTGAATGGCTTTATTGGTATTCAGGAGAATATTGATTTAGAGAAATGGCAACTGGAGGTAGTGAATCCATCAGGCAAGCCATCTAAATTTTTCCTGCTTAGTGACATAAAATCTCTACCTAAACAGGAAATCATCTTTGACTTTAAATGTATTGAAGGCTGGGACCAAATCGTACATTATGGTGGGATAAAGTTCTCTGACTTTCTAAAGAAATACAATCTGGGTAGAAAAGAAGGCACCAACGAATGGTATAAATATGTAGGATTAGAAACCCCTGATGCAAAATATTATGTAGGTTTAGACATAGAGAGTGTCTTACATCCTCAAACCCTGCTATGTTATGAAGTAAATAATCAACCCCTGCCCAAATTTCATGGTGCCCCCTTGCGATTGATTATTCCTGTAAAATACGGGATTAAGAATCTAAAACGTATCGGCAAAATGTATTTTTCGGACACCCCACCCCGTGATTATTGGCATGAGCTAGGATATGATTATGATGTAACACTTTAATCGATATTGCGTAGCCAACCTGTTAAACTTCTACGTTCACGATTAGCAGGTAATACCTCATGTTCAATTTTATCACTTTCAAAAACCACTAATCTACCACCAAGGGGTAGTACAACTTCTTCTTTATCAGGTAGATACATAACCAGTTCTCCCCCATTATCAGCCTGCCAGTTCTGATTCAGGTAACATATAAATGAAAGTTTACGACCTGAGTCGTTTCTGAATTTATCTAAATGGCGTTTATAGAATGTGCCAACCGGATAAGACGCATAATGGATTTCATACGAACGAAGCCCCAGGAAGCAAGTATAGTTTACATAGTTCATAAACTCTTCTAAACGTGCTAGGAATTTAGTCTCAATAGCATTAGCTGTATCTTTTTCCAACCAAAGTATTTCATCTCCACGAATATTTTTCACAACTTCATGACCTTTGCTGATACCCGCCTGTTTAAACTCATGTGCCTGATAGTGCGATAGAAAACTTTCGTTCAGCTCATCAATTTCGTCTTCAGACAGAAAACCATCCAAAATTCCGTACCCTTGTTCAATTATTTGAGAAATTATTGATTCAAATGAAACTTGCCATGTTTCTTCCATATTTTATGCGTATTTTTGCACCCGTTTTATGAGTTGTCAGTATATTTAGTGATTGAGCGAATGAGTGATTGAGTGAATAAAATCTCACTAAATCTCCTGAATTTCTTATCCTTAAACAATTTTCAAAATCGTACTAAGTTGAGCCCATAGGTTCACAAAATTAGATAAAAATGTCATTTCTTCAAGAATTACACAAACGTCGTACTTTCGCTATCATTGCCCACCCCGATGCCGGGAAAACCACACTGACTGAAAAACTGCTCCTTTTTGGGGGTGCTATTCAGACTGCAGGAGCGGTGAAATCAAATAAAATCAAGAAATCTACCACTTCCGATTTCATGGAGATTGAGAAGCAAAGAGGTATCTCGGTAGCGACCTCAGTAATGACGTTTGAATATAGAGACCTTAAAATTAATATCCTTGACACTCCTGGTCACAAAGACTTTGCTGAGGATACATATAGAACCCTTACAGCTGTTGACAGTGTAATCCTTGTAATTGACTGTGTGAAAGGAGTTGAGGAACAAACGGAACGGTTGATGGAAGTTTGTCGTATGCGAAATACGCCTGTAATTATCTTCGTCAATAAGCTTGACCGTGAGGGGCAAAACCCTTTCGATTTATTGGATGAATTAGAGCAAAAACTAAATATCAAAGTTCGTCCGATTACCTGGCCTGTGAATGGTGGTTCGAATTTCAAAGGAGTATATCACCTGCTTGAAAAGAAAATGAATCACTTTGCAGTCAATAAAACCCGTCTGGAAGATGATATTGAAGTAATAGCCTTAGACTCAGAGGTATTGGATAAAAAAGTAGGCGAAAAAGATGCCAACCAACTGCGTGAAGATGTAGAATTGATTGAGGGGGTATATAGTGATTTTAATCAGGAAGATTATTTAGCCGGAAATCTCGCTCCTGTATTTTTTGGTAGTGCCGTAAGTAATTTCGGCGTGATGGAATTGTTGAATACCTTCTGCGATGTCTCACCGATTCCTGTACATCGCATGACAGATAAGCGTTTGGTTGAGCCGGAAGAAAAGAAATTCAGTGGTTTTGTATTTAAAATTCATGCCAATATCGACCCAAGACACCGTGATAGAATTGCCTTTTTAAGAATTTGTAGCGGTCAATTCGAGCGTGGTAAATTTTATAAACACGTACGGTTAAGCAAGGAAATGCGCTTTTCTAGTCCATTTGCATTTCTTGCAGATAGAAAAGATGTGGTAGAAGATGCTTATCCGGGAGATGTGATTGGTTTATACGATACCGGTACTTTCAAAATCGGCGATACTTTGACAGAGGGCGAAGAATTTCAGTTTACGGGTATTCCGAGTTTCTCGCCTGAGATATTCAAAGAGGTAATTAATAATGACCCAATGAAATCGAAGCAATTAGAAAAAGGTGTCCAGCAATTAACTGATGAGGGTGTCGCACAGTTGTTTACGGTTCAACCGGGTAACAGAAAGATTATCGGAACTGTTGGTGAGCTACAATTTGAGGTAATTCAATACAGACTATTAAACGAATACGGAGCCAGTTGTAGATTTGAAGCCCGCCCCTATTCTAAGGCTTGCTGGATAACGGCAGAAGATAAACTTAAATTAGCCGAGTTTATCAGATTAAAAAGCAATTTCATTGCATACGATAAAGATCAGAATCCGGTATTTTTAGCCGAAACTGATTGGATTTTAAGGATGAATATTCAGAATAACCCGGATATTCAGTTTCATACTACCTCTGAATTTAAAACAGCATTGGCATACTGATATTAAAAAACAAGACCTCTTTTCGAAAGAGGTCTTGTTTTTTAATATTTTACTTTGATGTCATGATAGTGCTCTTGTTCCTGATAATCCTTCCTTAAAGGATGTCCTTCCCAATCGGCAGGTAACAAGATTCTCCTTAAATCAGGGTGCCCCACAAAGTCAATCCCTACTAAATCATAAGCTTCACGCTCGTGCCAGTCCGCTGTCCGCCAGATAGGTGTTACTGATGGTACTTTCGGTAAAGGTTCTCCTTCTGCATTGCGTGGTACTTCCACTTTCAATACAAAATTATGTCCGTAAGGGATTGAAGTCAGGTGATAAATTACTTCCATGGTGCCTACTTCTACACCATTATCAATAGCAGTTATACAAGCAAGATAATCAAAATACAATTTGGGTTGTACATGCAAAAACTGACAGATTTCCAGTATCTTATCAGCGGGTACAGTTATACTCGGCTGCAGAGAGGTTCGGTCTTCTTTCAAAACAATCTCTTCGCCAAACATACTTATAATTAATAATCTTATCAGGTCGAAATCAAGCATAAAGAATTGAGTGAATGAGTGAATGAGCGATTTAGCGAATGGGTAGCTGTCGATGTGGTGATACTTAAAAATCAGGATAAGTTTTTAATACGCTATATTCATAAATCACTGCTTTCTCAAAGTCTAAAATTTATTCAAAAAAATCTTACTAATGGTAAAGGTAAGACATATTCTGTTATCTTTGAAAACAAATAAGTTTATTTAGAGTTTTAAACCTTTTTGAAACAATTCACTCTAACAATCACAACGTTGTAGAAATATTCACAATTAATATAATCAATCTTAATAAAACAATGAGAAAAATCCTTTTAGTGTGTACGCTTATAGGTGGGTTGATTTCAGGAGCTTTTGCCCAGAATGATAAAGCAACTCGTGGAGAGAGGGTAGAAAGAACACCAGAACAACGTGCCGAATTGAGAACTAAACACATGCAAGAATCACTTGCATTGAGCAATGATCAGTATCAGAAATTATTAGCCATTAATCTTGACCAGGAGAAAAAGAGAGAAGAAGTAAGAAAAGAGCAAAGAGAAAAGATGACAGCTAACCGTGAGCAATTAAAAGCTAATCATGAAGCTTTATTAAAAAGCTATGAAAGCGTGCTGACACCAGAACAAATGACAAAATTTAAAGAAGAAGGCAAGAAAAGAAGAGCCGAAATGAAAGATAAGTATAAGGGTAGAAAGAAAGAATAATCTTTGAACTCATAAAATGGCAAAAGGCACAGGAATCTGTGCCTTTTGTTGTTTTATAGCTCTAGAACCTAATTGAAGATTGATATATTTTTCTTCCAGCATGAATAGTCAAATCATAGCCTAGTTTTTTGTTCTCTTTATCTCTTATTGGGGCAATGAAATAATTATAGTGCATAGCCTCTTGTTTAACAGTTTCGTATACCTGCTCCATATTGCTTTTATTGGCATAATAGCTTACTAAAGCCTCATGGTTTTTATTTGGATTTATTTCGTTTTTTTTCTCATTAATAGTACTTATCTCAAATTTTAATTGGCGTTGCTTATCACCCAGCACTTTGGTTTCTTCCAGGTATTTTACCCATATTAGCCTCAAATCTCTATTATTGCCTTTTTCGATAAAATCTTCAATGCTTGGTGCGTCTTGCATGTCCTGCATATATCGAATCGTCTTTTCATTCAGTGGTGGAGAGGCTGACAAAGTATTTACTAATGATTGATTGCTACCGCAACCTACCAGTTTAGTCTGGAAAACGGCTCCTTTATTTGTATTAAATCCGGGTTTTAGTAAAACATATTTTCCGGCATCATAAATAATATTAGCTTCAGCGGTTAGTGTATTTGCTGTTTCGCTTACAATAACTTTATTGGCTTGATAGGTATTAGTGCCACTTAATACAGTATTAATAACAAGACTATCAGCACAAGGGATAAGACTCCATATTTCTTGCCCATGTACCCCATCATTGGCACGAAAATATAATATATCATTATGGACAAAGAAATTTATGGGGTTGGAGCTTGCATATCCTGGACTAATATCTTTTACCAGGCTTGTTCCTGCAATCGTCCCATCTGTTTTCCAAAGTTCAGTGCCTTCTGTTCCATAATAACTTGTTCCTCTGAAATACAACTGATTGTTAAATTTAATCATTGCCTGAGGGTACACATTAATATCAACTAACGAAACTGTATTTCCATCACTTGAATACATCTTGCGTCCAAAATTGCCAAAAGCTTCAAAGTAAATTTTATTGTTTAATACAGTAAATCCATCTATTTCGTACGACGATGGGTAAGAGCTTCCGGCATTATAAATATCTGCAACCATATAAGTACCAGATTCTGTTCCATCACTTCTCCAAAGTTCTGTTCCATTTGTTCCGTTATCAGCTGAAAAAAACAATAAATTATCATTTAGATTAGTCAGATAACCAGGATTAGACCCACTTGACCCCGGATAAATATCTTTTACCAAATATGTGCCCGATTCTGTACCATCTGTTACCCAAAGCTCAGTTCCAAAATTTATGTCATCCGATACTACCAAAAATAATCGATTGCCTACTTTTTTCCAGCTATAGAAATTTGTTGAGCCACTACCCCATGTAATATCTTTCACCATCCATGTCCCGGCAGAGGTACCATTAGTTCTCCACAATTCGGTTCCCTTAGTGTTTGTGGTAAATAGAAAATAAGTTATTCCATTAATATCAGCAATAGTACGATAAATGTAATTATTAAAATCATCCAAAGTTGTAATGAGATTAATATTCTCACCATCCGTCTCATACAACTTATTTGAAGAGAGCCACCTTATCTTATTGTTTGAATTAATCATTGATCCAACGCGGATATCCTCCGACCCAAAAACCTCCATACTTTCTCCATCAGTACGCCAAAGTACCCCATTTAATGAAAAGTATGCATAGTTCTTAAGTACAACAAGGTCTTCATAAATCATACTTGAGTTTGAATAGAAGTCAAACGCTCTTATAGCAGGGTATTTGAAGATTTCTTTTATAATACTTGTATTGCTAACTCCGTCGGTTTTCCAAAGCTCATAACCGTGCAAATTATCACTGTATTGAAAGATAAGCTTATCACCCAAACCTACCTTTGGAAAGAAGTCAGCGCTACTTGAATATTGATTTATTTCAATATCTTTTACCAAACTGAGAGAATTGCCATTTGTCCTGAACAATTCGTATCCGACAGCATTATTATAGGCTGCGAAATAAAAATAGTTATCCGAAACAGCTAGTAGCGGATATACGCTTTCGACTGGTAAAGCTGGATTGATGTCAGACATTGCAACTGTACCAACTGCTGTGCCATCACTCTTATAGTATACATTTTTACCGGTATTGTCAGAAACGGAAAAATACAGATTTGTCCCGAATACATAAAAATTACTATATTCTGTACTCGCAGCTCCCTGAACAAATTCTTTCACTATAGATGTCCCTCCAGATGTCCCATCGCTTTTCCATAATTCAAAACCATTTACCCCATTATTGGCAATAAAGAATAATTGGTCATTCACACTAAAAAATTTTCGTTGAGAACTATTGTTATTAAATGTAGAACCTTCATCAGTAGTATTACCAGGATAAATGTCTTTAACTATGCCGGTACCTGATAAAGCCCCATTTGTTTTCCATAGCTCTCTGCCATTTATGCCGTTAATAGCAGTAAAAAAAATATTATTCCCATTTTTTATAAAATCCTGAGGGAATGACGAGTAATTACCAGAATTAATATCTTTTAGCAAACCTGTACCTTCGTTAGTTCCATCAGAAACCCAAAGTTCAATACCAAAGTCACTACTTTCAGATCGAAAAATGAGTTTTCCATTAATTTCCATCATATTACTAATGCTGGTTCCACTCGAACCGGGTGAAATATCTTTTACTAACTTTGTTCCATTTTCAGTTCCATCAGTTTCCCAAAGTTCATTCCCATTTTCTA
>CBIHRH010000181.1:0-8479 GCA_966212365.1 uncultured Emticicia sp.
CCGCCTACAATCCCTCCGTTGGCTTCTGATATGGAGCCACCTTTAAGCACGAGCTTCATTTTACCGTTAAACATCGGAATGGTATAGTCGCCGAGAAGCACCAGACGTGCATCGCCCAGAATACGGCCATTATTGGTGAGTTTAATGCCATCAGCCCCAAAGAAGATTTCTTTCTTCTTTTTTGTGCCTGTCTGGCCATCATTCACATACATCTCCATTTTCACGAAAGCCGTGATTTCGGCATGTGTTGGTTTAATGACAGCCTTTGAAAAAGCCAGATAGACGATATTATTCTGTCCGAAGTGCTTTTTGATACCTAAAGGCAATTTAACGGGTTGGAGCGGAGGCGCGTTCTGCACATCGCCATCGAGCATAAAGCCTTTGCCTATAGCATCGTCTATCGCAGCTTTCGCCTTGTCTCTTTCCGATTCGGTGCCATCGCTCACAGGTGCATCAGCCAGAAAAACAGCCGACGGACTGAAAGCCGCATTAAAGCTGATGTTTTCAAGACTTTTTATCTGGTCTTCTGCCCCCACCAGCACCTGCCTGTCAACCACTTGCTGGGCAGGTGTAAAGGTGCGGTACTTTGAATACTTTTTCACTTTGCCAGTTGGTTGTGCCACAGACTTGTTAGGGTCATCTTTGTCATCATTGTTTCTGGCAGAAACCTGAAACCATTGTGTCACAGCTAGTATTCCAACTAATACGATACGTAAAGTTCGCTTCATTTTGGTTGTGAATTTTTGTTTTATCTTATTTCTTTATTATCAATCAGGTATTTTTACTTTACCACTATCTATGTCTTCTTGGAAGACCACCTGGTGGTCGAGGAGGATGTAGCCTTCTGGGTTTTTAAAAGTAGAACCGGTTCCTGGAATTATAGTTTCTCCAACTTCAAATCTTCCTTCCAGTTCCTCTGTCAATTTTCTTAGGTCTCGTAAGAAACTATTAAACCTTGGCGTAATCCGGTAAGCTGTAGGTCTATTATCAAATGGAAGGTCAAAAGTTGAGTACCCAAACTTTTCTAATTCTCCTCCAATCGAGGTAAAGTCCATTTCTATTTCATCAAACCAAACAGTAGATTTTGAATAAAAAACAAAGATTAAATCTTTATCCTGATTGTCTTTTAATTTTTCCAGGTCAAACCCAAGACCATAATATTGCAAAATCAAACTATTGTTCTCTCCCGAAATACTAAAATGCTTATACTCCCACACCTCTTTTACTTTTATTGGTAATAATATAGATATGTCCCAAAGTTTTTTGACATAACTGTTTTCTAATAAAAAATCCCAATCGTATATACGCATGAGAGCAATATCTTCACTTCCATCATGCAATTGAATTATTCTGTTTTGTTGATATTTATTTATAAACTCTGCAATGGTAAAATTTTCATCAGTAAGACAATGAATTTTATGCAACCCATAAAAATCTGTTAATTGAAGAAAATTACTATCAAACTTCAATATTTTTTCAACGTAGTTCTCGCGATTGACTGAAATATGCACACTGAATCCAAAGGATTCAACATCATTGACATATTCGCTCCACATCTTATCCATAATAATTAATTGCTAAGGAATTATCTCAAAAAATAAGTTGTTTGGGTCACTGCGATTTGCTTTGAATTTAAATATTACATTACTATGATGTTTATGTATAATTACTAAATCAGTATCAAATAAATTTTGACCAAGCGGAACATTATTCTTACTAGATTTCAAATACGCAGTTAATTGAGCTGCCATTTCTTGTACGGTCATATTATAATAAGGATTAGTAGTATCAAATATCCTAATTTTTGCATGCTTTGCATAGCCAGGGCCAGCAGACTCCCTAAAGAGTTGTTGTATTGCTGATCCTAAATTATCTCTAATTAGCTCAGGTTTATTTGATGTTACGGCCTTATACTGAATTGAAATATGATTTGTTTCATCTAAAATATCACCTTTTGACATTCCTTGCAATGCATTTTCAAAAGTAATATTTTTCCCATCTGCTATCATTCTTAGTGCTTCATTGATTTGTTCTAAAAAACCAAATCCATCACCCATTCGCTTTAGATAGCTTTGGGAAAAAGAATACATTTCATTTAAATTCATAAGCTTATTGGATGAAATAAGAGAAAAATACTGAGTAATTAAATCTGCCGGAACATTATTTGCAGCATATTTCAATGCTAATGGATGCCCGTAAGTAAGCGATTTCATTATTTCTGCAACTTGTTGTGGCCCAAAAACTGTTTCAAGTTTTGTTACTACATTTATTAGATCACTGGTTCTTCCTACTACTTGGAAAACGAGGACTCTCACCTCAGTAATTCTAGAAGATAATGACCTCCATTGTGACAGCTGAGAAGCATTATTTGCTTGAGTAAAAGTTTCAATGAATCCCTCTCCATATGCAACTCTTACATCTGCCTTTCTAAGTACTGATAGATTAAAATCATTCATGAATAACAACAACTCATTTCCTTCAAGTTGATTCAAAACTGCATATAATCTTAATTTTTGTAGATAGGAAAGATTAAGATTCTTTATCGCATTCTCTAAAAAAGTTTTTGCAACGCCGTTTCCGCTTTGCGCCATGGCTTGAACTCTTTGCGATGCACAATTATTATGCACCCAATACCCGGCCTTCCCAACAAAATAGGTATGAAAGTCTTCTACCTCAAAATTGTAAACGGTAGCAGTAGAATCAAGTCGTATAATACTATCTACCTCAATAGAAGAGCGTGCCAGGAAAGGAGCATTTGAGGCAACGAGATTATCAGTATTTATTTCTATCGGGTCTCCGGCTGATAAGTTATTGGCAACCACCCACTTGTTTCTTACTCTGAATGGGTGCTCTGGAGTAGTAATAATCTCTTCACCATTGGCATAAACTTTTATCAGGCGTTTTGATTCTTTTTTGAAGAGTTTTACTACCTGTTTATAACTTTTTTCGCCTGTTATCGGGCTTTTACTTGCAACTAAACTACCCATTGTAACCTGTTCTATTGGTAGTAATCCTTTCTGTGTCATTACCGGAGTACCTGCAATAAAACAATTCCCTCCACGACATGCACCAGCACTATTTACTGCAAAACCACCTCTTACGGGTGTTCCATCAGGGGCAAGAATAACTATATCATCAACACTATCAAATACATCAGTAAAAGTTTCATCAACAGCATCAGTATACTGTCCGGCTCTTAATTGTAATTTACCTTGCGATGTTGCGTCAGCAATTACATTACTTCCTTTTTTTAAGGTGTTGCCCTCTACTACAAATCCCGCAGTCTCCGTCAGCCACTTGTAGGTCCTATAAAAATTAGGTAATAGATTAGCAAAAAGCCCAGTAACAACTTTCCGGGCAACAGCAACATACTCATTGGCAGAACCTTCATTAACAATTACAACTTTCTGTCCTAAATCATCTACGAAATCAGCATTCGTTTCCGGATCTTTAGCAAATTTAAGCTGAATAGCGTCATTGACTGTACTGTTTGCCTCAGGAAGAGCAAGTTCAAAGCTCTCGCCGCCAGTAGCTGGAATATTCTTATTAACTTTTGCTCCTGTATGACTAGCCCATTCAAAGGTATTGAAAGCACCGTTCACAAGTTTCTGTATCTGTATTTTTCCAGAAACGACTCTTAAGCCTTTGCTACCAAAAGCGTATACCCCATAAACTATCTTTCCACTATACTTTAAAAATAAACCCCCAGCTTTAAAAATGTAAGTAGTTGGGTCTAATACATCCATTGCATTTACTAGTTTGCCTACTTTACCAGCATTGGTTATCGCTCATAATAAAGTAACAACATTGGTTAAATCTTCACCAAACATAGCCGCAACTTTGCAAGGGCTGTTGGTGGCATTTACAGTATGAGCATCTTTTATGGTATTAAGAAAATAATTCGAATATCCTTGTGCTTTTTCCGCTTTAGCCTGTATTTCATGTAGGCCTCTCCAAACCTCACTATCGCCGTCATCCAGCATCCCAGCTAAAATTGCACCAGTACTGGCTACTCCGCTTATTGTCCCCACGACTCCATTCCATATACCACAGATAAATGCAAACTCTTTTCCTTCCGGTGTATAAATATCAGTCGGATAATTTTCCTGAGGGATCTCTGTAAGTAAAGCGGATAAAACAACCGAAGCTACATTAATTCGGCGTTGAGGAAGATTTTTATAGATATCTACAAAGAATGGAGTATAATTACCCACAGACGGGTTGTAGTATTTTTCTGGAATTTTTGCTAAATCTATCGTATCCGCTATACCCTTTAATAATAAATAAATAGGATTAGGCGTACTTGGTCCGGGTTCTGGTAACCAACCTATCATTTTTTCTATCAGGCTTTTCCCTGTGCCACCATTCTTTGATAGCATGGCTTTTACATCACTCCCATAAGCAAAATCGTATTTAACATCTTTTCCCTCATATACGTGTATCCACAATACAATATTCATTGGCCCTGGATTTTTAAAAGCTGTTTCAGCTTCCTGCTTCTGGGCCTCTGTTGTTGTACCATCTTCATAAGTTATGTAGTACTCCAGCTTAAAGGTCTTTCCGTTTGCCCCATAATTTTGCGTTTCTTTCCACACAATACCCGCCGTCGTCAGCCCTTCTTTTATTTTATCCACAAAATTGGGGCTTGGTTTTCTGGTGGTAATGGGTGTCTTTGGGTAATCAACTGCCTTTAGATTAGTAATATCGCTGCAGAGTACATTTTTTAATCTTTTGGCATAATCCTCTAGTTTTTTCTCAATGGTTGTCGTGGTAAACTTACTGGGATACTGATTGAAGCCCTGAGCGACAGCAGTTTTAATTGCTTTTTCTTTGTCTAGGCCCAGACTTGTATAAAGTTCCATAAGACACCACGCCATTTGCTTTATCTCGGTATCTTTATCCTCGGCATTTTTTTCTGCCGCATACAGATTGGCAAAACCGATGATGGCTATCTTATTTCCGCTTCCTGCTCCCCAGGTGGTTGATAATGTTTCAAAGAAATCGCGGTATTTCCACCACATATAAGAAAAAGTAGGCCCGCCAGACGCCGTAACAGCTTTCATATTATCGTAGCACTGCTGGGCGGTCATACCTGGGCAATTTACTTTTTGCTTCAATTCTACCAGACCCAGGTTATCATGTAATCCTACATATATAAAAGGTCTCTTCTCTGTGTTTGAAGTGATATTAGTATTGTATTGATCAATAGCCTCATTCAGAGTTACCAGTTGGGCTTTCAGCACATTTATATCACCTTCTGTAAGAACGAGACCTGTCTGGCTAATCAGGTTATTAGGAATGGCCACAAAATTCAGGTTGTTCCAGTTGCCCTTCTGTATCTGCTGCTCATTATCATTTACCAGTTTGGTAAAATACTTCTTATATGCTTCAAAAAAGCCGTTACCTGTTGTATCTCTAGTTGCCGCAGACCCAGCCACCGATAAGGTATCCTGTGCCAATACCCCTGCATAAGAAAAGGCTAATAAGCATAGAGAAATGATGAATCTGAATATTTTATTTGACATTGCCATAAATGGTTGTAATCATTAATTCTTTTAAATAGGTCTTTATAATACCTGCCACTGCAGTGGTCAAATTTGTCTGAGTTAAGCTATCAGGGTTATCAATGATATACTTGCCTAATGTTCTGGCACCTTTTGAAAGATTTTTGCCTAATTCTTCGGCTTTTGCATTGTTAGTCTTAAACGCTTCACAAAAAATCTTGGCAAATTGTATCTCATTATATTCTACCTCTGCCTTCACAAAATTCTGGAGTTCGGTTTTCTTAGTGAAGTTAGATTCACTTAGTTTTATTACCTCACTTTCAAAAGGTTCTTCAAACGGTTCAGTAGAGGTATTTGAACCCGTAGACAATCCCAAGGCCGTTTCTGCTGCAGTCAAAGTCGTTTCCTTTCCACCTACCAATGGCAGCATTTCATTATAGACCTGGGTCATGGCTGCTTTGATAATAGCCACAAACTCATCTCTTTTCTGTGTTCTTTGGGTTTCTTTGCTGATACAGGTCTGATTGAGTTGGTCTAAAGCAGTCTTTGCCTGATTGATTGTATTACAGGCGGTCTGATCTGGAGGAATCGCCCGGCATGCAGCCCGGTTGGCATCAATAATAGCCATTTGTGCCACCATTCCGGTATAGATATTCTTATAGTCGTTTGCCAGAGCATCATCAATTTCTTTAGCAGCTGCATCAAACAAAGGTTTCTCAAGGCTGCTTAAGGCTTTACCAGAATATTTATCTTCGTCAAATTTACAGAGTTTATCAGCTCCATCAGCAAAGCTTTTGATACCGTCAATCACATCTTTAATCAGGGTATCAACGTCCATCACGTTGCTCCATTCTTTATCGTATTCGGTTGTGATTTCGCCACTTACCAGGTCATAGTAATCGTTTACCTGCACGCCATCAAAACGTACTTTAATTGGCGTATCAAACATATACTTCACTTTGGCTGTACCGGTTCCGCTGAATGTACCGTTGGCTCCTGTTACAGCATCAACAATTACTTTAAAGTCTCCGGCAAAAATAGTATCTCCTTTCATCAGGAATGGCAGGTCATCTGATGCCAGTGGCCCTGCTGGCACTTTACCGCAGGCCTCAGAGTCATCACGAATACGTGCCGGTTTTTTATCACGTGGCGAAGAAGAGAAATGTTGTAAAAATACTCCCTGATCGCCACTACCATTATCGGTAATCCCCGGCCCTGATACACCCAATTTTAAATATTCGCTCGTGGCTGCATTTACCAGCATAGTTGCCTCTACATAGTAGGTGCGATTCTGAGTCATGTAATATTTGGCACGGTTGGCATCAGTCCATGAGTCCCATCCTATGGTTGAAGTATTTTTCACCAGACGTTCTTTTGTTCTTTCGTCTTCTGATGGACTCACAAACAATTGCGATTTATCGACCCCTACCAAACCAAACTGAAATTCGCCTGTGCCCGGTGCACAGAAATATCCTGTAAGACGCACAACAAAGTCATCTGTGCGCACATCATTCGCAGGGATTGAGTTGGTAAAGTTAATACGGGTAGTATTGTTTCCCCATTTATTAACAGTCTTGCCACTACCCCTGAATTTGCCTACATAAGCAGAAAGCATGTCATCATTCTGCTCAAGATAAGTGGTTGTAGCAGCCGATATTCCAGTAATTTTCTCGATGGTTATCTGTCCATCTGTCGTACACGCTTTAGGTGGAACAGGGCAAGTAGTTTTTTCCAGCTTAAATATCTGCGAATTAGCAGTCGGGCCTGCATCTGCACTAAGGCTTAAATTAGCCGTATTACTGGTTGAGGTCAGGAATTGGTTATTCGATCTGGATTGTAATTTTATAGTAGGATTCTGCGAAAGACTATCTATAAACTTAAACTTCCATAACTGATTTTGTGCATTCGTTACACGTGCAGCTAATTGAACACCGTTTGTCCCGTTGGTAACCAATTGTTCGTTATAAGGGAGAATAATCCTGTATATTCCATCAGCATCATGCTCAAACTCCCAGATACCATCTTCACCTACATTGGTTCTTGTATTCAATAGCCTTGGTATTCCGCCATCTATAGCAAAGTGTACTTTTCTGGTTGTTTCATAATTTGGTGAGACAAAGAAACAGCCTGACAGCTTGTTTTGCGTAGCTCTTTTAATAGTGACGGTTTTTTCTGTCTGGCATGCTACTGCGTTGGCTCCTGTATATTTTACTATGTAGGTTACACCATCTGCCCGTATCATGCTATCTGCCATCACATGCTTAAGACCTGTGCCCACCAGCTTATCACCCACATACCAGTTTAAAGTAGGTGCATTATAGGTAGGGAAAGCATCCAAATTAGCTTCTGAAGCCCCTTCTCTTGAAGCTATCTCAGCAGGATATTTCAGATTCTTTAATCCATCGCCTGTATTAAACGACCAGTATCCTTGTATGTCGGCGCTACTAATTACGGTGGCATCTCTTTTACTATCCTTTTTCGCTTGTATATCTGTCTGAGATCTTGCTACTGTCCATCCACGGATTTCATCTATATGCCCAATAAAGCCCATATTGCTATGAAACCCAAGCTGTCTACCTGCCAATACATAATTAGCATCACTAGGCGAAAGGCTATATTTCGCCTGAATAGTCTCTGTCGCCGAGGCAACCAAATTACCATTGAGATATAATTTAGGCAGGTTATTTTCATAAACAAGCGCAATATGGTTCATACCCAACACTGCATTTTCGTAGCTCAGCGCAACTCTTCTATAAAAGTTTGAGCCCTCCTGTAATTCTTCTATCAATGTTAAACCGTTGGCTCCGGCTGATAGTTTAAACCTTGTGCCTGTATTGTATAAACTCTGAATCAGGAATCGATGTTTTTCACCACCACCTATCAATCCGACTGTGGTACAGGAAGTCGGCTCTGGTCTTATCCAAGCTTCAAAGGTAAATGTCTGCTTATCATCTATGGCTGTCAGGTTAATTTCT
>CBIHRH010000182.1:0-8437 GCA_966212365.1 uncultured Emticicia sp.
CGTTGGGATTGGCATTCATGCCCTTGTTGTCCGCCTATGTTCTTGAAAATCGTGTCGGCCATGCCTGATTATATTTATAGCTATGCGCCTGAGCGTTTGTATGTCAATCTTTTTGTGGGCAGTTCGGCGAATGTGGAGGTGAGCAAAGGCATTAAAACTGTCATCGAGCAAAAAACCAATTACCCCTGGAATGGCAAAGTTGAATTGAAACTGAATCCTGAGCAACAAAGTACTTTTGCCTTAATGGTACGTATTCCGGGTTGGGCACAAGGCAAAGAAAATCCTTATAGTTTGTATAATTCCCAATTGAGTAGTTCTCAATCAGTTAAACTTTTGGTGAATGGTAAACCACAGAAAATAAGCCTGAAAGATGGCTATGCGGAGGTAAACAGAACCTGGAAAAAAGGTGATGTGGTTACCCTTGATTTACCGATGGAGCCAAGACTCATCACCGCCAATAATCAGGTAACGGATTTGAAAGATAAGGTATCTATGGCCTCAGGCCCGATTATCTATTGCCTTGAAAGCGTAGATAATACCGACCTTAACCAGATGAGCATCATTAAAAGTGCCTCGCTGAAACTTGATTTTGAACCCCAATTGCTGAACGGCATCAATGTGATTCGTGGGGTAGCCACTGATGGGGGTTCAAAGAAATTGCCTTTTACGGCCGTGCCTTATTATGCCGTGGGTAATAGAGAGAAACAAGGATATAGAGTATGGTTGTCAGCCTTAGAAACAGTGAAGCGTTAAACCTATAAAGATTTTCTAAGGTTTAAAGTCCACGGATTGTTGATGGTGCAGATAGCTTTGGTATCAATTAATTGAGCGAGCGTCTGCCCCATCAACTTAAAATCCGTAGAAAGTGTGGTGATTCCTCCGCCGAAAAGTTCTTTCAATGGCGTATCATTATACGAGATAATCCCAAAATCAATGCCCGGAACTAGCTGTTGCACAGCAGCTTGTTTAAATAAATCTACTAAATTACGGTCTTTTACTACGATAAAAAGGTCGCCTTGCGCGATGGTTCTTCCGTTAATATCGGGCAGGTAATCGTGTGCAAATCCGTTTTCTTCACAGAATCTTTTTAGTCCGTCGTATCTTTCAACAGGCTCTTTGGCTTCTTTCTGAATCATCAGCATACGGGTATACTTACGAATGAGGTGGGTGGCAGAAGTCAGGGCTTCATAGGTATCTGATTCAAAGTTTTGTGAGACAGACGAATACTTTCCCTTTAGTTCAGGATGAAAATGGTCTAGCAGAAATACTCTTCCCGAAAGTGCTTCTAGCAGCGGTTCTATTCCGGCAAATTTGCCCGACATAATCACATAATCGGTATATTTCTGATTGGCCCCCTTGATGAGGGTCTCGAAAACATCGCGGTTATAATTATGAAAATATAAATCAACTCTGTCCTTATCCCCTATCGATTCGATGAATGAATTGAATAAATCTTCTTTGAACTCATTAAGTTCGTTGAACAGCAGGAAGATATGGTGCTGAAAAGGAATATCTGTATTACTGATAAAATAGCCCACGCCCTGATTGGCGTAAATCACCCCTTTGGCCATCAACTCCTTTAAACCTGCAAAAACCGTATCGCGCGACAAACCGAATAGGGTTCTGAACTCGTTGATAGACGGAATCTGGTCGCCTACCTGATAGGTTTTCTGTTGTATCCTGTCGAGGACATAATTCACAATCAGTTTGTATTTCGATTTGTTTGCTGCCATATTTGGGGGTAAAGATAGCATCGTGCGGGCAATTTTTTAAGTAAAAGTCCAATTTCGTACTAGTATATACTCCCGGTTTCGGATATGCAGTCAGTCAAGTTTAATATAAACTTAATGAAGTTGATAGTAGAAAGACGCACGGCATGCATTTGTTTTGTCAAACATTGCCTGTCCCCTGATATTATCGGGCAGAAACGCTCCTTTAAGGGGGTAATTCGCTGATTTGAGGCATGTTTAAACCAGAAACAATTCATTTATGAGCAAGACAATACGCATGGTGGTTTTTGATATGGCCGGAACCACCGTCAACGAAAATAATGTGGTTTATAAAACCCTGCAAAAGGCTATCAACGAAGCAGGTTTTGATTTTACCCTCGACCAAGTGCTGGCAGAGGGCGCAGGCAAAGAGAAAAGACAGGCCATCGAGACCATCCTGTCGGTGTATGCCAACGTCAGCGATGCCGAACTGACCAGCCGCATCTACGATAGTTTCATTGTGCAACTGACCGATGCCTACGCCACAGAAGAGATTCTGCCACAAAACCACGCAGCCGAGGTATTTGCCGGACTCAAAGAACGCGGCATACTGGCGGTACTCAACACCGGATACGACCATGCCACAGTCCAATCAATCCTTGATAAACTAGGCTGGAAAGTAGGCACAGACATCGACGGACTGGTAACAGCCTCAGACGTACCCCGCAACCGCCCCAACCCCGACATGATACACTCTGCCATGCAACAATTCGGCATCACCGACAGTGCCACTGTGGCCAAAGTAGGTGATTCGGCGATTGATATTGAGGAGGGCAAAAACGCCGGGTGTGGGTTAAGTATTGGTATCACTACGGGGGCGCATACTGTAGAGCAATTGCAAGTTGCTAAGCCGGATTATATTATTGGGGATTTGATTGAGGTTTTTGGGGTGGTGTAAGGTAGGGATTATTGCATTTAGGACAGCCTTGGGACGTGGTGCTTGGGGCTGTTTTTTTGTGGTTGTTATTGAAAATGACCGCATAATAAATTTATTATGATTTTTATGCATTTAATTATATAATTGATTCACTAAAGAAATTGTTTTTGATCAATTACCTCTCCGTAGATTACCAATATTCAAACTGCTAATTATTAGACAACCAACTAATCAAACAATATGACTAAACATCTATTATGGCTTTTAATTTTAATGGGGCTTTTGACTTCTTGTGATAAGTCGTATAAATATGTTGAAGTCGTCCAGGAAAAAGGAATTCTTGGAGGAATGAATGTAAAGGAAAAAGAGGGACAAATTATAAAGGCAAAAGATGATACAACAGCCTATTTGGAAGCATTTGAAAAATTCTGTATAGCATTAAAAGCTGACAAAGAGGTAACAGAATTAATGGGAGCGGGGGGTTCAACTCCTATAGATTTCAAACTACTTGATGATCAAGGAAAAGATATTACACACACAACTGTATTTGCTAATAAGGAGAAAAGAAAGACAGAAATTGAAAAGCGAATCAATAGTTTGGGAAATATTGCTAAAGAAATTAAAGAGGACCATAAAAAGGAGGAAATTGAAGACTTTAAGAAAGTCGCTAAAATTGACTCTGCAAAAATAAATGAACTTAAAAAGTATTTTGAAATAAAGAAGGATGAGTTCTCTGCTGATGAGAAAACTTGGTATCAGCCTAAATCTGCTCCAAAGTATACAAACAGGAATGGTCTATATTGCTACTTTCAAACAGAAAACAATATTCCAAGTAATCTAAGATTTAGACTACAATATTATTCTGATGAGTGGCTTTTTTTAGCAAGATTCAATTCTCTATTGATGGGAAAGCATTCGAATTTGTACCATTAAATACTGAAACAGACAATGGAGATGGTGGAAAAATATGGGAATGGTTCGATGAAAGTATAACCCCATCAGATGAAGAACTAATTAAAGCCCTTGCAAATGCCAAATCTGCAAAAATGAAACTTATAGGTAGACAGTATTATGATATTAAAGCAATAACACCTGAACAAATAGTTGGAATAAAAAGAACAATAGAATTATATAATGCTTTAGGCGGTAAGTTTAGCTCAATCAATCAATAATTATCTTGTTAAAAATCATAAAAGACCGTAACTACCCAAAAGCAATTATGGTCTTTTAAATCTTCTTGTACTATCCCTTGGCTTATCCATCTTATCTCCTGTCTGAACTTTAAAAGCTTTGAGAGAAAATTAAATGCCCAACCTAATCAATCCCACCACCAACAATTTTTAATAACTCTTGCTTAGTAATATTTTCTTCTTCTGATTTATCATAAATGGTTACCAGATAAACAATCTCTGTTTCCTGCTGTTGCTCAATATAATAGGTTATCACCCGAAATCCTCCGCTTTTACCACCGCCTTTACTCTCGCTGCCTAAACGTATCTTAAAAAGTCCTGCGCCTAAATTTGTCCCCAATCTGGGATTTTCGGTTATGGTTTCAGCCAATGCTAATAACTCATCAGGTAAAGACCTGTATTTTTTTGCAAGCCTTTTAAACTCCCTATCAAATCTGGCAAGGGTTTGTATTTCAATTGCCATTTTCCAATTCCTTAAAAAGTTCTGTAATAGGACGAGCCTGTATTTTACCTTTCTTTAACTGTTTAACATCTTTAACCGCATTCTTTAACGCCTTAACTGACACCGAAACTGTGACTTCATCATCAGTATTAATAAGCGCTTTTAACTCATTCTGTACTTTTTTTGGCAGAACCTTGTATTGCTCATATAAAATCTCTGCTATACTCATCTTCTTGTTATTTGGTAAATCTCTGATTAGAACCTTGTACTATTCAACTCAATTTATAAACAATCTTCAACAAAAAAAAGGTTTAAACAATTAATAAAAATCGTTTAAACCTATTTAGCTACCATCTATAATTAAAATCTCCTAAAATACCCTACCAAACAACAATCCTCTCCCCCCTCAGGCTTATACATCTTATCCCCTGGGTGCACATTGAAAGCCTTGTAAAAAGGTGTGAAGTTCATTAATGGGCAGTTTACAGGCCATTTGGATGAAAGGTAGCTTATAAAGGCGCTTTCTCCCATTATCCTATACATGCTTTCTGAGAACACAGGGAGTAAGGATTTAGCTATAAGAACGGGATAGCTGTACGACGTAAAATAAATTTTGTTAGGTCACCATTGATAGATGCCATTTTTTTTACTAATTTGGGACTTTAACCTTAAACCTTCCTTAAAATATGGAAAATACTGCTACTCCTAAGCAAAAAATGAAATGGTATCACTATCTGTTAGGTTTTTTGCTTGTTGGTTTTATAGTTAATCTATGTTCAAAATCTCCAAAAGAAAATGAAACTTCAACCGCTAATGCCTCAACTCCAGGTACTAAAACAGACTCTTTGAGTAGTAGTGCTACTGAGGCGCCAACTAGTAATTGGGAATATCAGGAAGAAGTAGATAAAATGACTTCAAAGAAAAAGTATTTAGCCAATATTGTTTCTGATAACGAGTTGAATTTTGAATTTCCTTACAATGGAGGTTCTCACGGAAGCATTATGATTAGAAAAAAAGATGGCTCTACAGACATTATTCTAAGAATATCAAAAGGACAATTTATGACAGATCTGGATGGTGTCAAAGTCCGTCTAAGATTTGATGATGAACCCGCTTTTAGTGTAACAGGAACGCAGTCTTCTGATAATAGTTCTGACCTTCTATTTTTAAGCAGTGAATCTAAGATTATAGATAAATTAAAGAAAAGTAAATCTTTAATTGTTGAAGCAGAATTCTATAACGAAGGCTTAAGAACTTTAGATTTTAACATTCAAGGATTTGAGTGGAAGCATTGAGCGCATTTATAAAAAAGACTTTGTGATGTTCTGAAATAGGTTTGTATAAACCTATTTCAGAACATCACACTTTTATCTCCCTACCAAACAACAATCCTATCCCCCTCAGGCTTATACATCTTATCCCCCGGCTGCACATTGAATGCCTTATAAAATGGCGTAAAGTTCATTAATGGGCCGTTTACGCGCCATTTGGCTGGTGAGTGTGGGTTGGTGTTTACGTACATGCGCATGAAAGCGTCTTTGGTTTTTACGCGCCAGATGCGAGCAATCGAAATAAAGAATCGCTGCTCCGGCGTGAAGCCGTCTATTTTTTCTCCTTTTTTGTATTGGTCGGTTAGTTTAAAGGCGTCGAAGGCGATGGCTATTCCGGCTATGTCGGCTGTGTTTTCGCCTACGGTTAAAGCGCCTTTTACGTGTACTGAATCCAATACGGTATACTGGTTGTACTGGTCGATTACCTGCTGGGTGCGGGCTTTAAATTTCTTGAAATCCTCGTCTTTCCACCAGTTTTTTACGTTGCCTACTTTGTCGAACTGCGCTCCCTGGTCGTCGAATGAATGGGTGATTTCGTGACCAATTACCATGCCTATGCCGCCGTAATTGAGGGCGTCGTCGGCATTCAAATCAAAATAAGGCGGTTGCAATATCCCTGCCGGGAACACGATTTCGTTGAGCGGTGGGTTGTTGTAGGCCGTAACGGTTGGTGGCGTAGTGCCCCATTCGGTGCGGTCGACAGCTTTGCCCAATTTCGATACCATATAATTAAAATCGTTCCGACTGGTAGCCAGACGGTTTTCGAAGTAGGTGCCACGGTTGATTTTCACGGCCGAGTAGTCTCTCCATTTATCAGGGTACCCGATTTTTTCGGTGAAGGCATAGAGTTTTTCTTTGGCCTTGGCTTTGGTTTCGTCGCTCATCCAGTCAAGACGGGTAATGCGGGCTTCAAAGGCGGTTTTAAGGTTATCTACCAATACGCGCATACGTTTTTTGGCTTCCTCAGGGAAATATTTTTTTACGTATAGCTGTGCTAGTAAGTGTCCAAGGGAACGATCAACAGCCTCGGTGATTTCTTCGCCACGTGGTTTCTGGGTGGCCTGTCCGGTCAGGATTTTTGAATAGTTAAAGGCCGCCGTAGTGAAATCATTGCTCAGGAAATCGGCCGAAGCTGTAAGTGTTTTTGCTTTTAAATAAGATTTCCAGTCTTCGATAGATGCCGAAGTGAGTAAGGTGTTCAGACGATCGTAGTAGGCTGGTTGTTGCATATTCAGGGTGTCTACCTTTAGGCCTAATCCTTTGAAATAAGTCTCCCAGCCAATATTGGGTTGTTTGGCTACGATGTCGGACAACTTCAATTTATTGTAATTAGCCTGCACGTTTCTGCGCTCGATATTGGTTTTGTGCGAGGCCGCCAGTTCTTTCTCAATGCCATAAGCAGCAGACGCCATCTTGACCGCGGCCGATGCCTCGGTACCTGATAGCTTGAACAGGGTTGTGAGATAGGCGATATAGGCCTTCTGGATATTAAGGGTAGATGAATCAGTTCTGAAATAATAATCTCTTTCGGGTAGGCCAATGCCTGTTTGTGCCAGATTCACGATATTGATGGCACTGTTTTTAATATCAGGACCTACGCGGAAACCGATAATTGAGCCATTGTTAGACTTGGTCTGTTCGATGACAAATTTCATCAGCGACGGCACATCTTTGATGGCATCAATACTCTTTAATATAGGTTTAATGGGTTCGTAGCCACGTTTATTGATGGTGGCAACATCGAGCCCTGAGGCGTAGAAATCTCCAACTTTCTGCTCGTTGCTTCCGGCTGAGTTTTTAGCAGCAGACACACTATCCAAAATGGCTTGCATGCGGATTCGCTGCGGAAAATTGAGGAATGAATAAGAACCCACGCCCGTTTGGGTTGAGGGAATCTCGACGGAATTGTACCATTTGCCGTTGACAAACATAAAGAAGTCGTCGCCGGGTTTGATGCTTGGGTCGGTGTCGGTGATGTGTACGGTCTGCGCCAGGGCGGGTTGGATACCTGCCAGCGCCAGTAAAACGGTTAAGACAAGAGAGGGGATTTTTTTCATGCGTTTGTTTCTGAGTGATGGGTGTTAGTGATTCTGGGGGGAAAATACGAAAAATGTTGTTGCTTCCAAAGAAATGAAAAAACCTTAACTACTTATTAAGTAATTAAGGTTAATTTTTCTATATATAAAAGGTCAGACGGTGTCTGACTAATTAAAATCCATCAATCTAGGAGTTCCATTGCTTAACATTGTCTAACGCCATGCAGGAGACTCTCAAGAAACAACAAGTTCATTCAAACCAGAACCTCATTCCAATCACTCAAACCCAAACTTCTTCAACCCTTCCTTGCTTAGTTTAAGGGCTTCGAAAGGTTTCATGCCGTCGAAGGTCTGGTCTTGCTCTACTATGTAGTATTTCATGCCTGATAGCTTTTTATTATCGAGGATGCGTTTGAAATCTATTTTGCCTTGTCCGACAGGGGCGAAACGTTCTTGTGAGTCCATGTCTTTTACGTGCCAGATTTTAAAACGTCCCGGGTATTTTTTGAAGTAATCTACAGGGTCAACGCCTGCTTTGGTTACCCAATATAAGTCCATCTGGAAATTTACATATTTTGGATCCAGTTTTTCGAGTAAATAATCTATCGGTACGATGCCATCTTTGTTCTTTTCAAACTCAAAATTATGGTTGTGATACAAAAATTCTAATCCGGCATCTTTTGCTTTATGCGCAATTGTATTCAGGATATTGGCTAGTTTCTCAACATCAGGGTCCATTGAAAGGCTTCTGGTTTTGGCAATCTGCGCGGAGCAAAAATTTGCATCGAGCGA
>CBIHRH010000183.1:0-8423 GCA_966212365.1 uncultured Emticicia sp.
CATTTTCTTTTTAACTGTCACCACCTTTACCGTTGTAAGGGGCTATCTGAATGCCAAGAAAGAATTGAATGAGAGTAAAGAACATAATGAAGCAAACCTGTCATAATCCAGGTTTGCTTTTTATTTAATTACATCCTCCGAACTCAGTTTTGAAAACTGCTCCATTATTGACAACAAATCCCGGATTTAGCGTAATACTTTTACCTACTCTAAAAGTTACGTTGACATTGTTTCTTACTTGATTACTTGCTATAATAGTTCCGGTACTTGCACTAACTTCTTTCAATACTGTACCATATATATAATCATCATCCCAGCTTTCCAGCGTGAGAATTCCAGGACAAGGTGGTGGGCAAACTGACAATAATTCAAATTTTTTATCAGGACTATTTTCTACTGCTGGTTCAGAAGAGATTACTCTTATTCTATATCCACTCCCTTCACTAACCGTATCAGGAATATTAGCGACGATTGTTCCGGTAGCAGTTCCGCTCAGTGTACCGATATTTGTCGGAGAAGCAAAACTACCGTTTGAATCAGATAATTGTGCTGTGAATATATTTCCGACACTATAAGCACCATACAAGACAAGCGGAATATTGAAATTAGTATTGACGCACCATTGTGCAGCCATATTCTGAATAATAATGATATTGTCTTGCACTGTAAAATCTCTGATAGCTAGTTGACTCCACCTATTATTAGCATCATTGGCACGTAGATATAAAGTATGATTACCATTGGTTAAGCCATTTAAATCCAATAGAAAATTTCTGGATACAGATATTCCCTCTGTGATGGCAACAGATGTCCCATTGCCTAAGCCTGGATCGGTATCAATAAAATATTCTATGGCTACAATATTTGGTAAGGAATTATTGAGGAAGCTTTGCTTATAGAATGGACGAATACCTACCATGGTCCATCTGTTATCAGCATTTTTGGCTCTTAAGCTTAAAACATGAAATCCATCTGGTAATTCTGATGGAATGGCTACCTGAAAGGTCTGAGCAACAGTTGCACCCTCACTGAAACTTATACTTGTTCCATTATCATAACCCGGGTCATTATCAATGAAATACTCTATCGTCGAGATATTAGCCATAGTACTATCCGGAATAATCTGATTGTAAAATGGTTTTAAGGCTACTATACTCCATCTACTATTCTCATCCTTGACACGAACACTTAAAAAATGAAAACCCTCAGTCAAGGTACCCGATATATTCACTGAAAAATTCGTCGTTACAACACTCGCTGGAGTAAAACTGATAGGAGTTCCGTTTCCGTAACCTGTATCAGTATCAACAAAGTATTCCATATAAGTAATGTTCTGTCCATAAATTGACTGAATACTCAGCCAACCTAACAATAAGAATCTTAATTTTCTCATATTTACAATGGTTATCAGTACAAGAAAGAGAATCTTAATTATTACTACGGGCACTTACGCTAACCTGTAAAGGAACACTGGCATTGCCAACACTGGAAACAGAAAAATTGGTAATAATCGGGTAAGGTGCTAAACCTGAAAGTACGTATGGAGAGACTCCTCCAAATGCTCCTGCATCTACCCCACTAATGCCGACACCTATAGCAGGTGAATTTGTTGCCAATTGGTAGCTTGCATCATTATTAAAACTAACCCAACCAGAAGGACTTACGAACCACGGATTTTCTACCTGGAAGGTGGCTGTTTCATCGGCGTCATTTACATTCCCATTACCAGTTGGCAAACCACTTTGTGCCAGACTGACATTACTTTCTATTGTATTATTTGTATAAAGCGCTTCATTATTTGTGTTGACAGCCAGGGAATTTTCAGGTGCACTCCGAAAATCAAAAATATTGTTTGATATAATTGAGTTGGCCACATTAAATATAAAACAATAGCCAGGTAGGCTTCCCATACTTGTTGGTGTGCCGTAGAAAGTATTATTGATGATTATACTGTTAAATAATCCATTTACAGCCCCTGCACCATTAGCAAAAATGTTATTCGCTATGAGATGCCCGCTTGCTATTGGATAAACACCTTGAAATCCATAGGAAATTGTTCCCGTTATCAAGCACTTCGAGATTGTAAAGTTATTAGGGGCAACTAAATAATGGACCAGATTTATATAGCCTATTTTACATCTTGTGATTGTTACACCACCAGTATAGAC
The DNA here is from genome assembly GCA_966212365.1 of uncultured Emticicia sp. Classification (GTDB taxonomy): domain Bacteria; phylum Bacteroidota; class Bacteroidia; order Cytophagales; family Spirosomataceae; genus Emticicia. The sequence goes on from CBIHRH010000183.1 coordinate 2,169, forward strand.
CATTGCACTTGTCGCATTTGTGAATTCTAATCCGGTAACTGTGGTATTTTCACTTCCTGCCAGGAAATTAACTTTTTCGATAAGGGACGAGGTTTTATTAGCAGGAGTACCTGAATTTAAAGATAAAAAATAGCCATTACCTATGATGGTAAGCTTTTTCGAACAGTCAAGAATACCTGAATTTATGCCTGTAGGTTCAATATAAATAGTATCACCTGCAACTGAAGCATCATGTGCAGCTTGTACTGAGGTATAAACATTTGATCCGGAAACACCCGGAGAGGCATTTACACGACGAATAGTTTGCGCTAAAAGAGTATGAGTTAGTAATAAAATTATCACCGAAAGTACTATAGTTTTTTTCATTGGCTTTATCTGATTTATTAAATTATTTATCAAAGGGCAAAACATTTATTATATATATTTATCAAATTGATAATACTTTTTAGTCACAGCAAATCTTTCATTTACCATTCAATCGTTAAAATTTACTTTAGGGATAGATTTAAGGCTCCTTTTTATAGCAACCCGTCTTCTTCTGGCCACTTTGATTTCATATCCATTTGTCAGATAAATTCTAACATCCTTCTGGTAAGACCTGTACTGCCCAATATACATTTGATTTACAAGATAAGACTTGTGAACACGTAAAAAGCCTTTCAAGCGCTCGTCGGCCTCATGATGTTTAAGCGAAAGAGACGAGACAATTTTCTTGCCATCTCTTAAGTAAAACTCAGTATAGTTAATATCTGCCTTGAGATAAACTATATCATGCGAATAGATATTATAATCCTTTAACATAACCAGGGAGTTTTAGGGAATTTGCGATTCTAATTTTTTGATAAGTGTAGATAAAAAGCAGCTCGAACTTTCTAAGGAATCTCCTGTAGTCAGGTAGTTTTTACTCCTCTTTTTTTATCAAATTTCTATAAGAATGCAGGCAGATGAAATACTAGGCTGACGGTATTTTTGAGAAAATTATCTACTATCCAGACAGTATACGTTATTCTTGATAGCGTATAAATACGTTGATAATCACGTATTTATACGTAACTCAGTTCAAAAACTAAAAAGTAAGCAGAAGTACCGAATCAGAATTTAGGTTCAATAAACTCCCATTCTCTAATATGTGAAGGTTGGTGTTCTTTCCTGGTAATCGCTTCAAATTGCTTTACCAATTCAGGATGCAGATTGCTAATATCGGTAGTTTCTTTTTCGTCGCTTTTTAAATCGTAGATTTCCCATTTGGCGTCTTTATCTTTTTTCATATTGCTCTTAACACCTTTGAAGTTACTGATGCGAACAGCAACTTGTCCGCCCTTTTCAGGAAATTCAAAATAAAGGTAATGATGTTGTTTTTGTTGTTGTGAATTACCTAATAGAGTTGGCAAGAAAGAGATTCCATCGTTTTTTGGAGGTTGTGTTCCTGTAAGCTCAGCTAATGTCTCCATTAAATCGTATTGCGTGGATATTAAATCAGAAGTTTGTCCGGCTTTTATTTTCTTTGGCCATCGGGCTATAAAAGGCTCTCTGATGCCTCCCTCATATAAATCCTGTTTCCTGCCACGAAGCCCGGCTACACTATTGAAAAAATTAATATCTGCACCACCTGTATCAAATGTTGCACCGTTATCGCTGCTGAACATAACCAAGGTATTTTCATCAAGATTCAGTTCTTTTAGCAAAGCCATAATACGTCCTACTTGTTTATCCATATAAGTAATCATAGCGGCGTAGGTTGACCTTGGGTAAAGAGTTGAGGCATAGCCCTTCTCTCCTCTGTAAGGTTGCTCTTCAAATTGTCCGATGTATTCTTTCACAGCTTCATCAGGAGCCTGGAGGGATAAATGGGGACCAGTATATGGTAAATATAAGAAGAAAGGTTCATCTTTATGCTGACGGATATAGGACAAGGTTTTCTCGGCCATTTTAGTGAGTGAATAATCCTTTCCTTTGAATTTCTCAAATGCCTGCGGGTTTGTTTCATCTTTTGACAAAGGCTCATGTACCTTTATATATGAATTGTGCAAAGTATCCCATTTACCATTCTCCCAAAGGTGGGTTGGGAAGAAATTATGTGCTTGTTTCTGGTCGAGATATCCGTAGAAATAATCAAAGCCGTGTTTGTTGGGATCTCCGGTTGAGTTGCTCATGCCTAAACCCCATTTGCCAATAGCAGCTGTGGCATAGCCTGCTTTTTTCATTAAATCGGCAATGGTAAAAGCTCCTTCAGGTAATGGCATTTGTCCACCCTCTTTATGATCTTCAAAACCACCTAATTCATAGTTTCCTCTGATATAAGCATGTCCGGCATGTTTTCCCGTCATGAGCATTGTTCGGGCCGGGGCACAAACAGGCGCTCCCGTATAATGCTGTGTGAATCTTATCCCTTCCTTGGCTAGTTTATCCAGATTTGGCGTCTTGATTTTTGTTTGCCCATAACAGCCCAATTCGCCATAGCCTAAATCATCTGCATAGATATATATAACATTTGTTTTTTTTGCTTTCTGTGCAAAAAGGCCTAATGAGCAGATAGATAAGAATAAGATTGTAATGATTCTCATATCAATTAATGGCTATTTCTAGCGAAAGCAATGCTAAAATTATTAAAGAGTATTATAAAACGATATAAGTCTTATAATACTCTTTATTTTTATAGGTTAATCTATTTCTTTGTAACTGCTTTAATGGCGTCTACTTCGCTCTGTTTGTAGACAGTCCCATCTGTACGGAAAACTTCATGAAACCATAAAGCGGGTTCTCCACCATTTGGCATTGGTTCATCCCAGGCAAAAATAGTATTGGTCTTACCTTGTACCAAACCCCAGTTAATAGCACCAACTTTATATTTAGCAAATACCGGCAAACAGGTTTCAAAAGTACTTTTGTGCTTACGTGCCATATACTCAGTACATATCAAAGGGCGTTTATACTTACTTTGTAATTCTTTGATTTGTGCTTCCAAATTCTGAGGGTCCTTGTAGTTATGAAAAGTAATGATGTCTGAATTTGCAAACATAAACTCATTACTCATCGGGTGGTCTGTCCACCAGCCAGAAGTAATCGGTTGAGATGGTTTTGCAGCTCTTGCCCATTCAAATGATTTCCTCAATAATGGCATTACCGCATCGTTATATCCTGAATTACTTGGCTCGTTGAATAAATCCCACACAATTACTCTTTTATCATTGGCAAAGGCGCCGATAATTCCTTTGGTATAAGCTTCCAGGCTACCCCATGTTCTTGAATCGAACAACATTTTGGTACCAGGACATCTTGCCCACCCTGAATTATGCTTACCTACTATAGGTTCCATCTGTTTGCCTGCTTTCGGATTATCGTTCCAGCAAGAATCAAATAACACAAACATGATTTTGATATGATGTTTATCTGCAATAGCCAGAAATTGATCGATACGACTAATAAACCCCTCTTTATCCGTATCATAAGGAATATTATGTAGAAATACTCTCATAATATTCATACCCAAACCCTCAGCCCAACCTAATTCTTTATCAATGGTTGCGGCATCAAAGGTATCAGCCTGCCACATTTCTAATTCATTAATGGCCGTACTTGGAATAAAATTAGCACCTACAAATTGTGGTTGTTTGGCATACCAGGCATTGGCTTTTTCTACTGTCCATCGTTGTGCGTTGGCAAAAAAGCAAGCAAATAATAAGATCAACAAAAGGCTTTTTTTCATGAGAATACGAATACTTATCTATTTAGGTTTAAAATACTAATGAATAAAAATTATAAACGTTGTGCCTTCATTTCCTTTACTGCATAATCAACTGCACGGGCAGTGAGCGCCATATAAGTTAATGAAGGATTCTGGGTTGAGGTGGATGGCATACAGGCACCATCTGTTACAAATACATTTTTACAATTATGCATCTGATTCCACTTATTGAGCATAGAAGTTTTAGGATCTTTACCCATACGCACCCCTCCCATTTCGTGGTTTTCGCTTCCCGGATTTCGCTTGGTATCAAATGTCTGAATATTTTTAAATCCGGCTTTAGAATACATTTCTGAAAACTGCTCCCAGAAGTCTTTCAGCATTTTATCATCATTATCATCATACTCTACCGATACATGTAATTGCGGGATACCGTATTTATCTTTTAAATCTTTATCTAACCAAACCCGGCTTACTTCTTTAGGAATAGTCTCACCCATCATATGTGAGTTTATCTGCCATAGTCCTAATTTGGGCTGCATTAACTGGTTTTTCAAATCTTCACCAATCCCAGTGCCATTAGGAACCAGGCCACGTGAAGTACTGAAACCTGCTGCATACCCTCTTAAAAAATCAGTTTCCTGCTTATATACATTTCGGAAACGTGGTACATAGCTGCTATTCGGCCGTTTACCTTCAGTTGTAGAATCTAAAAGCCCATCATATTCGGCTGTGATTCGTCCTCTGAAAGTATGGAATGCCATGTATTTACCTAAGACTCCATTATCATTCCCTAAACCATTTGGAAAACGGCTAGAAATGGAATTCAGTAGAATCAGATTAGAATTGACTGTGGAAGCATTTACAAAGATGATTTTGGCGTAATACTCAATCATTTCTCTGCTATTAGCATCTACAATCCGAACGCCAACTGCTTTTTGTCTTTTATCGTCGTAAATGACCGAATGAACTATTGAATGAGGGCGGAGTGTTAATTTACCTGTACGCATGGCCCAGGGAATAGTAGCTGCTACACTACTAAAATAACCACCATACGGACAGCCGCGCTCGCAAATAACGCGATTCTGGCATTGCGCGCGACCTTGTTTATAGTGAATATCTTTGGGTTGTGTCAGGTGAGCCGCCCGACCCATCACAACATAGCGGTCTTTATAATGTATGGACATTTGTTGCTTGAAGTGTTTTTCTACGCAACTCATCTCATGAGCAGGCAAAAACTCTCCATCAGGCAATGTAGGTATACCATCCCGATTCCCTGAGATTCCTGCAAATTTTTCTGCATGGCTATACCATGGGGCAATATCTTTATATCTGATTGGCCAGTCTGTAGCATAGCCATCACGGGCAGGGCCTTCAAAATCAAAGTCGCTCCAGCGTTGGGTCTGACGAGCCCAAAGCATTGAACGGCCCCCTACCTGATAGGCACGCATCCAATCAAAAGGGTGCTCCTGAATATACTCCTGCTCGGCATCTTTTACTAAAAAATGCACGGTACTTTCACTGAATATATAATGTCTGCTTGGTATCTTGTATTCTTCAATGATCGCCTTGGGTACCTGACCCAGGTGTTCAAATTCCCAGGGATTCTTTAGAGTAGTAGGATAGTCTTTTACGTGCTCTATATTCCGACCACGTTCTAAAACAAGGGTTTTGAGACCTTTTTCGGTGAGTTCTTTGGCAGCCCAACCTCCGCTCATACCAGAGCCAACCACAATAGCATCAAAAGTACGGTCTTTGATACTATCTATATTCAAATTCGACATCAGGAAACTTTGTTAGGGTTTTTAGTTAAAAAACAGGTTGATAGTTAATTACGCATATAATACGCTATTTCTCTGTAAATATTCTAAAAATCAGCCAAAAGGTCAATACTTTTTCTTGAAAACATTCAATTTTTAATTTAAACGTTTCAATACCTGTTGCCCTATCCTGTTGCCCTGTGTCTGTCCATGTTCTATTGCATCAACAAAGTGGATTCCTCCATAGAAGCGAGAAATAGCGGCCTCTTCAGCAGCAGCCTTAAAAGAAGGGAATGATCTTGGAGATAAACCATAACGTTTTTCGACGGTGTCTGTGTAAGCAAGATTGTCTCCTAGGAAATGTGTTAGAATCACCGCCGATGTAGTTGAAATAGTGGAGTGTCCACTCAGATACTCCGGAAATGGGGGCGTTTGTAACATTGGACGCCAGTTAGGGTCAATGAATTTTCTGATAGCAGTTTCCGGGCGAACACGGTTGCTGCGATATTTTTCTCCCCAGCAACCAATAAAGCCATCCATTAAGCCAATGGCTACAGCCGCATGTATCTGTACAGTTTTTGCAAGGCTTAAATTCTTCTGTTTACAAACAATTCCTACAATTCCCATCCAATGCGCACCCGGAGAAATCTTTTTTACCCCTACCATCAAATGCCCATTATCTTGCAGAGCGAAAGGGTTGCAATCCCAGAAAGCGGCTATTTCTCTATGTTCCTGGGTTAGTTTTTCATTATAAAGATCAAGCATCAATTGATAAAATTCCGACTTTTTATCTGTTGAAAAAGGAATAGG
>CBIHRH010000184.1:0-8406 GCA_966212365.1 uncultured Emticicia sp.
TGATTTCATCTACTTCTATATTTTTGCCCTTTAATTGCGTGAGTTGCTCTACAATCGTTTTAGTAGTATTTGAGTCTGATAATTTCTTTGAACTAGCTTGACGTTTAATTTTTTCAGCAAGTCGTGAAGAATTTACTCTTCTTGTTGCTGCTGTTAAAGATGCATTAATAAAGTCTGATAATTGGGTAAAAGCAGCATTTTTAATCAATCCTTCTCTACTAGACGTTTCATCAAAGAATTTACCCTCTTTATCTATAATCTCTACAAAACCAAAAAAATTATTATTAGAAAAAGGTACATAGGCTCCTTCTTCTGTCTTTATTGAAGTCTTTTCAATATTAGCCCAATCATCCCCTACTTCTCCATAAGGTAATACCCTAAAACCATTTCTATAAAGCTTTATACCTCCATTATCCTGAATGAAATCTCTAATCCTGTTATATTCCATTTTAGGCAAATAACTTTCATACCACTCGTAATTAAGAATAAAATAATATACTTTAAAATGAACGTCGTTTAAAAGTGGGTATGTTTTATCTAAAAATATTGTGTCATTAATTGTAAACCTTTTACTAATAACCTCGGAGATACCTTTTTCGTCTAATATATAACCCTCTATGACTGCTAAAGCATTTTCTAAAATCATTTTATCAATACTAGCAATTGAAGTTACACTACCATTTGTGATTTTGAAAAATGATACATTAAATGATGCTTCCGAATTTGATAAGGGTAAGTTTAATGTTGGAGCTCTGTCGGATAAAAAATCAGGTTGTAATAAGTCTGACACATATCTATAAATTCTTTTAATACTTGGCTCTGTCCAAACTTCTCTTAAATCTTCAATTATTAATTTTGTTCCTCTATAAAAATCAACTGTAATTTCTGATACTGGATTGAAAATAGTTTCTAGGTTAATATCTGAATTATACTTAGTCCAATCAATCTCTAATTTTAATGCTTCAGGTAAGTCAGAAGTCTTTGTAATGATAGTTAATTTATTCCCTAATCGTTGAGTGGCAAAACGGCCTATTCCTTTTTTTCCAGCCCTTTGTCTTCTATATCTTGGAGAAATTGGATTGTGCAATTTATCTGAAGAAGATAATCTCATGAAACCATTAATTAATTGATTGATGTCCATTCCATTCCCATCATCTTGAATTATTAGCGTTCCGCCTACTAAATCCGTATTTTGAAAACTTAGAGTAATGTTATTTGCATCTGCATCATAAGAATTTTTTACTAATTCGGATACCGCTGTTTCAGCTCTTCCAACTAGTTCATTACCTAAACGGTTGATTATCCCAGCATCTACGCTGAAATTGATACCATTATTAGGGAGAGTATTTATGTTAGTTATTTCGTCCATTAGATAAAACATGCAGCACAGCCTTCGGTCTCTGCTTCACTTAATACATCAATCAAGTAAGGCGAATTACTTTTCTCCATATTGCGCTTACTTCTTTTTATAAAATCTTCTTTAATTTGAGCCATTCGTTTAGGTTGAATCAAATCTGCTAAAGTTTCTTCTTGATTCCATGTGTAGCCTTCCTTTTCGTATTCCATAGCCTTAGCAAATAATTCTGGATGCTGTTCATATAGCCAAATCCATTCTATTTTTTGTTGAAAAAAACAAAAATAACAACCTGATCTAGAACGCGAATATTCTCCTTTTTGTCCATTTACCTCAAACTCAATCTTTTGATAGTAGTCTGGTACACCAACTCCACTATCTTCTAATATTCTAAAAATATCATCTCTTACTAAAATATCATCGTTCTCAATTAATGGGAATTCATCAACATGAGAAAGAGGATAATCAGTAGTTTTTAAGTATTTAAAAGTTAAGTGATTAAAAGTTTTTACGTCACAATCTAGTAGTAAATTTAATTTTTGACTCAAGTTTAAATTTAGCGAAATAGGCTCTGAAAGTATTTCCAAAAACCTATCTGATGAGTTTTTTATTGGTAAATTAGAAAATATAGTCAGAATTAAATCTTTATTTGAATTGGACAATACCTTTGCTGTTACGTCCTCACTCCAAATATTTTTTCTATAAGGAAAAATTGATTGTATGTTTGATTTCTTAGAAATATAGCCTTCTCTATTCTCATCGCCTCTAATACCAACATATGAAATAACAGGGTCATTTCCCACAAATTCTTCAAATGGATCTAGTTTCAATTTCTTAGTACACCATCTAGAAGTAGATGAAGGCAAATATCCTCCGTACAATGTGAGGAAGTGATCAAATGGTGGCAGATTACTCCCATCCGCAGCTTTTAATTGAATTATATTTTTGCCAAGGAGCGAATTTAGCTTTTCAATAACTTCGTAAGTTTCATCCAGTTCTTTTCCTGTATCACAAGTGTAATATTCAATATTAAGTGAGGGATATTTTTGGCTCATATAAATAGCAAGAGCCGAACTATCTTTCCCACCAGAAATCCCTAAAACGTGTCTTACTTTTGTCATTTATGTAGAAGTTCTTTTAATAAATTAGTCAACGCAATTATATTTAGTGAATCGTCTTCAGACATTTGCATTCGAATATCACTTTCAATTTTTGAAATAGCAGGTTTTTTAGATTTTGGTATTCTTAATAAAGTTTTATTTATACCATCACTGAAAGAGCTTATTTCTATACCCACAGCATCTTCTTTAGTCTCATCAATATCAATATTAGAAATTGTATTTAAATTATCCAAATCTAATATCATTTGTTTGAATTTATTATATAGAATACCCTCATCTTCATCCTTAAAAGTATTCAAACTACGCCCTACAAGAAGTTGTGCTATTGAACTTAGCCAGCCAATTTTATCATCCAATGGCGAGTCCAACCGTTGTATAAATGCTTTTTGATGGGTCATTAAAAGAGGTTTTTGTAAGTTCGAATATCGCTTCTGAAGAATTGATTTATACTCCTCAAAAGATAAACTCTCTCCAATAAACTCATTTAATATAAAATCTTCATATCGTTTGATAAGGTCCTCGTAACTTAATCTTAATTCTCTAATAGATTTTTCGAGAGAGGAAATAAATTCTTCCAAACTAAACTTTGACTGTTGTATGGATGCAAATGAATAACCTAAAGCTGTTGGAAAATCTTCAAAAAATGTTTTTTCAGGGTCTTTAGCTTTTACAATCGCCTCCCTTATTAATTGTGCATTTTGACTGACTCTTTTAGTATTCTTAGCATACTCAGGTAATCTCCCATAAAAATCTAGAAATGGCTTAATAGTCTCAATAAATGTTTTATTACCAATACTAGATTGAGTTGATTGTTGCAAAAATGTTCTATAGCTGTTGAATAAATCAAGACGAACTCCATCTAAGTTGAAGGCCTTAACTTCATATTTTTCAGGTGAGCGGGCAATTAATTCTAGAATATCGCCTGTTAAGTCTGCTAAATATACACTGTCACCAAATAATGCGATATCAAATCTTTTTATAAATAAAAATGTTGGAATCCAAAGTTCAATTAAGCCTTTTTTGAGTTTAAAAGGTTGTCTACTTAATTCTTTAAATAGTTCTGAAACTGGTAACTTTGAATATTTTGATTTATTTAAAAAGCTTACACAATAGTCCCATAATGGTTTAAAGTTGGAGTTCTCAGCAATGCTTGGTTCAAAATCGAAATCAGTGTCATATATTTTAATTCCATTCTCTTTTATTAAAGATAAGAAGATAGTTTTTTGAGGTGGGAATTTATCTTTCTCATACCCTAAATCAAAATCATTCCAATGTGAAACTAGCTGTTTGAAAAACTCCTTCCGAGCAGTATGTATTTGTCCTGGAACTTTATGCTTGTTAATTAATTCATTCCTAAAAACAGGACAATAAGGATATTTGGTCTTGCAAACAATTGACAATAATTTATTAAAGTCTCTTTTATTTGAGATAGGTTGTTCTTGTCCATTAAAAATCCAAGCTACTTCGCCGCTATAAAACCCATCTAGTATATAATGATTTAATAAGCTTTGATGATTTTTTAGAATATTTCCTAACTCTCTTATTGCTACTTTATCTTCTGAATTTTCTAATATTACTCGTTGTGTTTTTTCTATTTCAAATAATTGATTCCTTACTCGTTTAGTATTTTTATAAAAGCCATAAATGATAGCGTTTTTTTCTTTTTTTGAAATGCTAATTAATTCATTTAAGCTTATATCTTCATTAAAAATAAGATTTATAAATCCATCTATTTCGTCTATTGGTTCTTGTGACTTAGGAGATTCTGAGATTAAGAATTCAAATAATCTTGGAGTACCAGATTGATATGATTCCATCTTTGCAATGACTGGTGATAAAGAATAGTATTTCTCTAATTGAGAGACTATATCAGTGATTTCACTAATTTTATTACCTGCTTCATTAATTGCAGTATGTATATCAAGATCAGTACCATCTAAAAGGACATATCTCTTACTATATGCTCTTTTAATGATTATTTTTCGGTTTATTAAATCATTAATTATTGCAGTAGGATTTTCTATACCTAAACAGTTTTTTGAATACGCAATAAGAAAAGTATCAATAATTATTGAACCTTTCGGAGCAGTAATTTCTAAAAGACCAATCGTTTTAATTAGTTTATTATATACTTCAATTGTTTCTATATCATCAAAGAAGCGTTCAATTTTTTCAATGGAAGCACGTATACTTGCCCAAGCGGTGAAGTCTGGATTATCTTTCGAATTGAGAAAAGAATAGTAATTGTTGATTAAATAGTCATATACATCTGCAATACTATAAAATGGATGTTCTTTACTAGCCTTGAATAGTTTAATGCCCCAATAGTCTGTTGACTCTAAAAAGGAAAATAAAGAGCGTTCATTTTGTCCATACTTTTGTAGTGAGACTGTTAGAGCATTTGCAGCCATTAAATCTAAAGGAAATAGTTTTGGTGCAATCTGTTTAATTAACTCTTCACTGAATTTAAAAGTTTTAGTTTGTTCAATTGCATTCTGAATATCTAAAAAACTATCTTCTTTCTCCGTATCAATAGTCGAATTTAGATGTTCTGCTGCTAAAAATAAGAGTTGCTCAACTGGCTCATTAAAAGTGATTTCTCTAAATCTACCCTTTACTTTAGACCATTCATATTTTTGTTCTTTAGAGAGATTATTTGAATAAGCATCAAAGTTTTGGTGCACTGTAGAGATTAAACATATATTTCTATCAGAATTATTTACAAACTCTGCTAACTCTTGAATAAAATATAATTCCCTTTCTGGTTCATATTTCGCTGCGTATTCCAAGAACTTACCAAATTCATCGATAATAATAATTAAGAGTGGGTCGTCTTTCCCTAAATCGTGATACTGATTATAAATTTCAGAGAATATTTGTTTACTAATATCTTTCGTTGCTGTAATCTTAAATTCATCAGTAAAAGCTTCAATTATTGAGCGGTATTCTCCTACTAGTTTTATGATTTTTAGATTCGGATTTTTAACAAGCGAAATATCGAAGTACTCTTTTCTATTTAATAAGCTTTGTTCAAAAGCCCACAATAAAGAAGATTTACCCGTTCCATAAGAACCAATTATATTAAATGCTCTTAAGCCAACTTTAAAGTTATTTATAATTTGTCCTATTACTTTTTGTGCATTTGGAGTAGGATGATAAACCAATTCCCTATCACCATCACGATTTATATTAACAGATGTTGTGTATATTTTGCTATTTTGCATAGACTGAATCATAATAATTATTTAGAACTTCTAATGGATTTGGTCTAGTATTTTTAAACTGAAGTTGTTTAATTCCTGCTTGATCGCTAAAAACAATTTGGTCAGGATATAAGCTTTCTATTTCTTCTATCTTCTCAATAAGCCCTGTTCTGTTGATTGCAAAAATATTACCTACACTATTGTAATCTTGCTCTATTTTAGAGAAATCAATTGCCATATCATTCTCTGTATTGATTAAAATTCCATAGAATATTATTTCCGCAGGAATTTGATGTTTCTCGTTATATTCAATAACATAGTATTCAATATTACCTCTATTGAAATTTTTCATGATATCTAGCTCAGATAAAATGCCCGAAAAACTTTCTTCTTTATCATTACTTTGAGCATTTGTTCGATTATAAACTTTTATCATCACGTCAAAGTCTGCCATGATAGTTTTTTGACTAGGACCAGATACTTTTAAAATTTCAGATTTTCGATTTATAAACGAAACAAAATTTTCTTTTGTAAACTCAATTTTGCCTTTTCTAAATTCATTAAATAGTAAATCATAAGTTGTAGCAAATCCCTTTTTAATTAAATGGTAATGTAATAACCAAAGTGTAGCCTCATCTTCTAAATATTGATCCCAACCAGTTGTATCAGAAAATATTTTGTGAGCAATTATTGTAAGCTTATCATCATTGTCTAGCAAATCAAAAGCTTTCATCCAGTAACGAATGGAAGCCACCATATTTTTCCCAACACCAAGTTTAACGATAGCATCTTCGTCACTAAAGGAGTTATTTTGTACTATAAAATCATAGCCTTTTTTTAACCAAAGGCTACGGCATTGGAACGATTCGTGTCCTGAAAAAGAAAAGCGTTTATCCCGAGGGTTTAAATTCATAGTGTTCAATTGTAGTAAATCTATTAGTCTGCAAAAGTAGGCTTGTATAATTTTAAAATAGCTAAAGTTAAGTTTTTTTTGTCAATTTGCGATACGTTAGTAGAAAATATAATTAGCTATAGAAAACGGGCAGTTTCAATATGAAACAATTTTTCTTCTTAACAATAAAGGTTTCCGAGAGAAATTGTGATTTAAGCACAAATCAAATATGAAATTTCTTGTGCAAATCTTGTGCAAATAAAAAAAGCACTTACAAGAAAAACCTCGTAAGTGCTTGATTATCAGTGTGGGAGTTGAGGGATTCGAACCCCCGGCCCTCTGCTTGTAAGGCAGATGCTCTGAACCAGCTGAGCTAAACTCCCATATGTTCCTGTCATTTGGGACTGCAAAGATGCAAGGTTGTTTTTTGTTATCCAAATATTCTCAAAAAAAAAGTTAATATTTTTTTATTTTCTTCATAAAATTATATTCTGAATATATTGAGTGCAATAATATGATAATTTTCTGATGAGTTTGGTCTTACTACTGTCAAAAAAGTACTTATTTTTAACAGAATATTATTTGAAGACTTAGGTACTAAAACCTAATTTTGCATCATAACATTTCAACCTTTTACTTATGGCTCTTGAGCAAACCTGGCGCTGGTTCGGCCCAAACGACCCTGTGAGTTTATCTGATGTAAGACAGGCAGGTGCTACAGGAATCGTGTCGGCTCTTCATCATATTCCAAACGGACAAGTCTGGACAAAATCTGAAATAGAAATCCGAAAAGCGGAGATAGAAAAAGCAGGCCTGGTATGGTCGGTGGTAGAAAGTGTACCCGTGCATGAAGACATCAAAAAGGCTTCTGGCAACTACAAACAATATATCGAAAACTACAAAGAGAGCTTAGCAAACCTTGCTGCTTGTGGTATAGATACGGTATGCTACAACTTCATGCCAATTCTCGACTGGACACGCACGGATTTAGATTATCCGATGCCTGATGGCTCCACAGCCCTTAGATTTGATATGAATGAGTTCTGCGCTTTCGAGGTACATATCCTCAAAAGAAAAGACGCAGAAAAATCTTATTCAGAAAGCCAGCTCAAAAAAGCGAAGGAATGGTTTGATAATGCCAGAGACGCAGATATTCATCGGTTAACCAGAAATATCATTGCCGGATTACCGGGTAGTGAAGAAAGCTTCACGATTGATGCTTTCCGTGATATGCTGGATACGTATAAACACATTGGCGATGCAGAACTTCGTCAGAATTTATATGCTTTCATCAAAGCCATCACTCCGGTTGCAGAAGAGAATGGGGTCTTGTTATCAATTCACCCTGATGATCCTCCTTATCCGATTTTGGGTTTACCACGCGTAGTGAGCACCGAAGCGGATGCTAAAGCACTTCTGGAAGCTGCTGAAAGCAAATATAACGGCATCTGCTTTTGCACAGGTAGTTATGGCGTAAGAGCCGATAATGATCTGGTAGGTATGGTAGAAAGACTAGGCGATAGGATCAACTTTATTCACCTGAGGGCTACTAAACGCGATGCCGAGGGTAATTTCTACGAAGCCGACCACCTGGCGGGTGACGTAGATATGTTTGGCGTGATGAAAGCCTTACTTACCGAACAACATAGAAGAATAGAAGAAGGAAGAAAAGATATAAAGCTACCATTCAGACCTGACCACGGACATAAAATGTTGGACGACCTGAATGCAGGAAAACGAACAAATCCTGGCTACACTGCTATTGGTCGCTTACGTGGTCTGGCCGAGTTAAGAGGATTAGAATTAGGTATTACCCGTACCTACTTTAAGAAGTAG
>CBIHRH010000185.1:0-8399 GCA_966212365.1 uncultured Emticicia sp.
TTTGGTTGTTCCATCACCCATTCTACCGTTTCCTATTAATACAAAGGTATTCAGGGAATCGATTTGTTTTTCAAAACGCAGACTTACCCGGTGATTGCGGCTAATGCGGTTCTGGTAGCTATTTTCAAGGTTTTTAAAGGAAGTACTATTAGAAAGGAAAGTTTCTTTCTGTAACTTTTTAGAAACCAATTGTTGTGTCTGATTATAATAATAGTTTGAACTAAACTTAGTCTTTTTGGTATCATAATTATAATTGGCACCCCCTGCATAGTTTTCAGAAAACCCCTGGAAGTTACGGCCACCTACCGGAATAGAAATACTTTCTTCAGTATCATTATCGTAAAAGAATCTTACACCACTGCTAAAACCAAAATCAGCTTCATCACCCCAGTTATTAGCCTGACTACCTCTGAAATCCTGAAAATCATCGCGAGATATACCTGTCTGGTTAATATTATTACCTAAGCCAAGAACAGAAAACTGTTGTTTAGAGTCAAATTTATTGTAGTTACCTTTTAATTCTGCTCTTTCTTCTGTACCAAGAGCGGCTGTAATCTTACCAAATCCGCCTTTTTTGAAATCATCTTTTAGTTCAAGGTTAACAGTTTTCTCTTTCTTGCCATCATCTACTCCTGTAGCTTTGGCTTGTTCCGATTTATCATTGAAAATCTGAACCTTGGTAATAGCCTCGGCTGGTAGGTTTTTAGTGGCTGCTTTGGGGTCATTGCCAAAGAAGCTTTTGCCATCAACGGTTACCTTTTTTACATCCTGCCCCTGGGCTTTAATGTTGCCATCCTGGTCAACCTGTACACCGGGTAATTTCCGTAACAGGTCTTCTACCGATGAGCCAGGCGGCACTTTAAATGAGGCCGCATTATACTCTATAGTATCTCCTTTGATATTCAATGGAGCGCGGGCTGTTTTTACCACTACTTCCATTAGTTCTTTAGCGATGGGTTTTAATTTAAGTTGCCCTAAATCATTAACGGCTCCATCCACAGGTTTTACATCAATCTGAAAAGGAATATAACCTACAAAAGAGATTTTCAGGATGTAGTTGGCCTTTTTTACGTTCTTAAATTCAAATGCTCCGCTTTCATCAGTACGTCCGAAGTTGACTAAAGTAGAATCTTTCGGTTGTAAAAGCATGACTGTAGCGAAGGGCATTGCGGCATTACCAGAGTCGATGGCGATTCCTTTGATGTTGAATTTAGTAGGATTTTGGGCAAACACAAATGCGGCTGCATGCATGAGCACAGCTAGTAGAAGTAAGCGCTTTTTCATAAGATGGTTTAGTAAAAGTAATATCGTTGCGTTGTTAACTAATTGTTTAGTTATTACTGATGCGAAGATAAAACTATTTTCCTTCACGAATGTAAATTTTAAGTTTTTTTAACTAAGATTTTTTTTTACGGACTTTTTTACAAAAATTTACATATATTTGATACATCGTATTCCGCACAACCTAATGAAAAATCTCCTGGCTTTCCTTCTTATTCCTTAAAAGAAATTGTACTTTTTTGCGATTTAATAACAATAAATTGTCTATTTACGCCGTTTTTTTGGACTTAGGCATTGTATTTGTCTAATTTTGTAACAGAACCAAATCAATATATAATGGTAAAAAAATATGTATTGGGTTCGTTGTTAGTCGTTTCGTCTTTGGTCTCTAAGGCCAATGACCTTCCAAAATCCCCCACAACTTCACCGAACGAGGTAAAGGATAAGAGTAATTCAAAATTAACCGACGACCTACAACGATTCGCCCGAAAACTTATTGGCATCCGCTACCTATGGAGCGGTAAAACACTCAAAGGATTTGATTGTTCAGGTTTAGTAAACTACGTATTTGCCAAATTCGGCATGAAATTGAGCCATCGTAGTATAGACCTTTTTAAAATGGGCTATCAGACAACGCCCGAAGCCGCGCTACCCGGCGATTTAATTTTCTTCAAAATCAATTCCAGTAGAAAAGATGAAGTGTCTCATGTAGGCATTGTATTGGAATCTGATAAAAACGGTCTGAAATTCATTCATTCGGCCTGTAGAACAGGGGTTAGTATCAGTTATTTAAAAGACAAGTATTATGCTTCGCGCTTTGCGGGTATTCGCCGCATAATAGATGGGCTGAAAGATGGTAAATAAGAATTTTGCCAAATATTCGTTAAGAAAATATTTACTTTCCCAAATAAAGAGTTGCTTTACCGGTAAAGCAACTCTTTATTTTTTATAAACTGAGTATTTTTAAATCGAATTCAGAAAGGTAAAAATATCGCTTATAAGGGTAGTTTTATAGATAAATTGTCCAATCTGAAATTTATTTAGAGATAATTTTGAGTGACATTCTATATATTGTAGATATATTTTCATCCGAAATTTTGCTTTTGTTTTACTAAATGTCTTACTTTGTAGAAGTATCAAGAAATTCCCGTTTGCGGAAACCCAACCGAGTCGAAACACTACGGTGGTAAAGAGATGCGGGCAACAGGCGTTCAGATGTTTGTTTGTCAAAAAAGTTTCTTTTCCTTCTGCACTGAGTTTTTTAGCATACACTTTTTGCAAATCATTAAAAACTAAATAAGATTTATGGCGTACCTATTTACTTCCGAATCAGTATCGGAAGGTCACCCAGACAAAGTTGCTGACCAAATTTCTGACGCTCTTATTGATAACTTTTTAGCGTTTGACCCAACTTCTAAAGTTGCTTGCGAAACCCTCGTAACAACTGGTCAGGTAGTTTTGGCAGGTGAAGTAAAAACTAAAACCTACCTTGATGTACAATCAATTGCCCGTGATGTAATTACAAAGATTGGTTATACCAAATCAGAGTATATGTTTGAGGCAAACTCTTGCGGTATTTTATCAGCTATTCATGAGCAATCAGATGATATTAACCGTGGGGTTGACCGCACAGCAGATGAGAAAAATTTTGAAGAAAAAGCTGATGCCCAAGGCGCCGGTGACCAGGGAATGATGTTTGGTTATGCTACCCGCGAAACTGACAACTACATGCCATTAGCTTTGGACCTAGCTCACAAAATTTTACAAGAACTTTCGTTGATTCGTCGTGAAAACAAACGCATCAAATACCTTCGTCCGGATGCGAAATCACAAGTAACGATTGAATATACTGATAATAATAAGCCTGTCAGAATCGATACAATTGTTGTTTCGACACAGCATGACGATTTCGGTACGGACGAGGATATGTTGGCAACTATCCGTAGAGATATTGTTAGTTACGTGATTCCTCGTGTTAAAGCGAAGTTGAAACCATCATTACGTAAATTGTTTAACGACCAGATTACTTATTACATTAACCCTACAGGTAAATTCGTAATCGGTGGCCCACACGGTGACACTGGTTTGACAGGTCGTAAAATCATCGTTGATACATATGGAGGTAAAGGTGCTCATGGTGGTGGTGCTTTCTCTGGTAAAGATCCATCAAAAGTTGACCGTTCAGCGGCTTATGCTACCCGCCATATTGCTAAAAACCTGGTAGCAGCAGGTGTATGTGATGAAGTATTGGTACAAGTATCATATGCTATTGGTGTAGCAAAACCTTGCGGTATTTTTGTAAATACCTATGGTACTTCTAAAGTGAAAGGCCAGAATGGTAAAAAATTGTCAGATGGAGAGATTGCTAAAATTGTAGAAGAAGTATTTGATATGCGTCCTTACGCAATTGAGCAACGTTTGAAACTTCGTAATCCGATGTATTCTGAAACAGCTGCTTATGGACATATGGGTCGTGAGTCGGAGTGGGTTAGAAAAACATTCAAAGGCCCTGAAGGTGAGAAAACCATTGATGTTGAATTATTTACCTGGGAGAAATTGGATTACGTAGATAAAGTAAAAGAAACTTTCGGTATTTAATTGTATTATAGTTATATGAAAATAAGGGGAGCGAAAACTCCTCTTATTTTTTTGTTTGTATATATAGAATTTTCAATATATTTTGAAATATATGAAAATATTAAAAGTAAATCTTTTACTTTATAACCTATTGTGTTTTTTATCTCGCTACTTCAGTAAATTTACCATCCTGATACTTGATGATCGGCACAATCTTATTTTCATTTGATCGATTGGTATAATCAAAACCATCAAGCGTATATCCTTGCGTATATTCAATAGAATCTAAATTACTGCGGAGTCTGTTTTTACCTGATTTCAACATTCGGCCGTAGAATAAAAGCATATCATATCCCCAGTACCCATAATAAGAAGGAGCAATATTCTGGCTATTAATATAGGCACTTCTGAAATTCTTTACTTCTTCTTTATCTCGATCCATGTAATCTAACTGAATCAGGTATAAGTCTCTGTTAAAAATATTGAGTGAAGAGCCTTCAAAATCAAAAGCTGCAGAAGCCGCTATAATAGGAGCTGCAATTCGTTTTTTGTCTAAAGCACTGATAATTTTTGGCCCTAGGGTTTGCTCACTTCCTGCAATAAAAATATGGTCTGGTTTGCGCTTAGTATCAATATCATCGGCATTGATATACTTCCTGATGGCCAATACATTTAAGCCTTTTTCTAATGCTCTATCACGGTAGATATAGGCGAAAGTAGAATCTTTACGGGTATTGCCATAATAGATAGTTACTGTGCGTGCCGATTTTTCAGTGACGATATACTCAATTGCTTTGGCAGCCTGTGTTTCGTATGAAGGAGAAGCTAAGAATGTGTTTTTGTCATTGCTCACCAGCTGTTGGTTATTCGACAAAGGGTGTACCTGAATAGCATCATTCGATTTTACAAAATTATTAGCCACCTTATTTACCTCTGGGTAAAGGGGGCCGATAATTAAGTCTACCTTATCAAAACCACGATTATTAACTACATCGTTTGCATGCTTTACATCACGTTCAATATCAAAAGCATATAAGTTGACATTGATTTGCTCAGAGGCCAATTTTTCCTGTGCCAGTTTCATGCCTGCATATAAATCATAGATATACTGATTGGCACGATTGGTTCTATTAGGATCAAACTCAAACAGACGAAAAGGTAGCATAACGGCTACATTAATAGCATTATCGTCTTCTTTTTTCTGTTTTTTTGAAGATTTCTTATCTGAATTACTTCCTAAATTAAACTGATTGGTTAACTGGTCAGATAGCTCTAAATCTTCTCTGGTAGCATTCTTGCTATTTTGAATATGGTCTACTATTAACTGGGCCAAAACAGGATTATCGGGTGATTTCTGATAGAGTTGTTTTAAATGGCTCAATTCTTTAATCTTGCTCAGATAAATATACTCCATATTCTCAATTTCCTGTCTCCATGCTTTAGATGCAATCCGATTGAGATATTGTAGTGCCTCTTCAGGCTTATTTTCTGCAAAAGCAACATTTGCATACAAATAAGTAGCATCCTCTGCCTTTCTCCAGTCAGGGAATCGTTCGAGAAGTTGTTTCAGAATGGTACGGGCATCATAAAATTTATTCAGCTTAAAAGCCGATAGCGCATAATAATAATGCGCATAGGGAGAAATCGTATTTTCGTACTTCTTATTGGTGAGTGGTAAAAGTATCTCTCTTGCCTCAAGGTATTTCTGGTCGGCGTAAAATTGCACAGCCTTTTTGTATCGCAGCAAATAATCGTTATCGCTAAGACTGGCTTGTTGTTGCGCTATGGCAGAATATGATAGGAATAAAAAAATGAATAAATTTTTTGTTCTTCTCATAGATCGGTTCAAGGGATTTACATTAATTGCGTGTGAGGTCTCGTTACCTCACACGCAAGAAAATTATTTCTTTTTATTCTGTTGCTGTTGTTTCTTTTTCAACTCTTCTTGTTGTTTGCGCGTTTCTTCGGCCATTTTTACCTGGTTTTCCATAAACTGTGCAAACTTTCCTTTTTTTGCTGCTTGCGGGTTCGCCTGATACTTTATCTTATTATTCATCAGAATCTCCCGGATTTTATCTTCATCAACGAAGCGACGCACGATTTGTTGTTGTGCAATAGTGATAACGTTTGATACAAGATAGTAAAAACTCAATGCTGCAGGGAAACTATTCAAGACAAAGAAGAAAACTATCGGGAACACATAGCTCAATTTCTTCATATCGATAGGCCCTGGTTGGTCTGGGGTAATCTGGTTATTATAATAAGTAAATGCCAGGCTTGAAAGGGTCATTAATACCACAAACAAACTGATGTGATTTCCAACAATTGGCAAGTTAGTTGCCCAACTAATCGGATAATCGTATGTTGAAAGGTCAGAAGCCCACAAGAAGTTTTTCTGACGGAACATAATCATATTCGGGAACAAGAAGAATACCGACATCAGAATAGGCATCTGTAACAACATGGGCACGCAACCACTTAAAGGGTTAACGCCAACCTGTTGGTATAGTTTCATCTGTTCTTGTTGCATCTTCACCTGGTCGTCACCAACTTTCGCACGAATCTCACTTAGCTCAGGTGCCAGAATACGCATTTTTGCTGAACTTATGTAAGAACGATAAATCAGTGGCGTAAGCACTAATTTAATCACCAATACCACCACTATAATTAATAACCCATAATTACTGATAAGGTTTTCAGCAAGGTTAAACAAAGGCACAAAGATGTAGCGGTTGATAGGTTTTACAAAATCGTATCCTAAGTATACGTTTCTGTGGAAGCCTGTAGCTACAGTTTTAACAGAATTATAATCGTTCGGTCCGAAATAGAAACGATAGTTACCCTTGCCTGTTTTCAAATCTGCAATGGGTAGATTTGCTTCTACTTCTGCTACTTTCACCACGTTAGGATTTGTTTCCGGCGTGGTCAGCTTAAACTTAGGGGTAGCCATTGCTTGATTTTTGGCTACAAACCCTGTAATGAAGTATTTCTGCTTGAACGAGAACCATTGAATAGGGTCAACAAGGCTTATGTCGTCATCGCCTACTTTATTGGAACCTATATCATCAAAATCATCTTCTTTGGCATCCCAATAATTGATTTGAGCCGATTTGCGGTTTTCGTTAATATCGTGCTCTAATACTTTCAGGTTATCCTGCCAGAATAAACGAGCAGGCTGGTTTTGCACAACAGCATCTAAACCTACCAGATTAATGTCATAATCAACGATATAGCCTGTACCTTTAATCGTATATACTTGTTCTATATACTGATTATCAGCTAATGCCAATTTAAATACCACTTTCGTAGAATCACCGGTTTTAAGTACAGTCGATTGTGCAGTAGACGAATAAAATAGTTTCTTTAAATCAACCTTCCCTTTGTTGGTCTGTACTTCAAGATTTATGGTTGAACTCTTGTTGTCAAAAAGGGTCAAAGGTTTTTTATTACCTGCTTTGAAATCATCATAAGCCGAATAATTTTTCAGAATAACTTCTTTTATGCTTCCACCCTCTGTGCTAAAAATAAATTTAGCATCCTGGTTTTCAATTACTATATCTTGTGCTGTTCCGACAGCTGCTGATGCAAAATCACCAAAAGCTGCTTTGATAGCAGTTGTATCTGTAACTTGAGTATTTTTAGGTGCTACCTTTGTTGCATCTGCCGGAATTGCTGGTTTTTGCTCTGGGGGGGGAGTTGAAGGCATAAAATACATATATCCTGCCCACATTGCCAACAACAATACAATACCAATTATCTGGTTTTTGTCTATTAACTTTTCCATTAAAAATTTATAATTCGTAAAAAATACACTTTGCAACATTCAAATTGCCTTACAAAAGTCGCAAAGATTCATAATAATTCCTAATTATTAGGCCTTCTCTAAGAGCTTGCTACTCAAAGATTTACTGACTTCTCGGCTTAGCTTAAAACCAACTTCTTACTTGAGGCATATTCGATAGCTGCCTTCACAAAATTAACGAAGAGTGGGTGAGGGTTCATCACTGTACTTTTTAATTCCGGGTGAAACTGAACACCAATGAAATAAGGATGACTCGGTAATTCTACTATTTCAACTAAACCAGTATCCGGATTAACTCCTGAAATTACCATACCCGCAGCCTCATAATTTTTCAGATACTTATTGTTGAACTCCCATCTATGACGATGGCGCTCACTGATATTGGCTTTGCCGTAGATTTTCTTTGCTAATGTCTTGTCTTTTACCTTACAGGCATAAGCTCCTAAACGCATGGTACCACCTTTATCTGTTACGTTTTTCTGGTCTTCCATCAAATCAATTACCGGGAATTGAGTATCTGGTGCCATTTCGGTTGAGTGCGCTTCAGGCATACCAATTACGTTTCTTGCAAACTCAATACATGCCATTTGCATACCTAAACAGATACCAAAAAATGGAATGTTGTTTTCTCTCACATAGCGCACGGCCGCTATTTTACCTTCAATACCTCTTTCTCCAAATCCCGGGGCTACCAGCACACCATCTAAACCTTCAAATTTTTCTGCAACGTTTTCAGGTG
>CBIHRH010000186.1:0-8354 GCA_966212365.1 uncultured Emticicia sp.
TTCGGGCTGGTATTCAGATACAATATCATGCGGGGGTATAAGTATACTGATAAGGAGAATGCGGAGTAGCACAAAAATGGCTATCGCACGGCCTTCGACTTCGCTCAGGCGCCAGGCTTGGCGCTGATTCGCACGAAAAATATTTTTTAATATCATTGTAATCAATAATGCGCCTAGCCCGGTGAGCGGAGTCGAAGGCCGCGCGAAGGCCTTTTTTTGTGGAGTTGCCATATTCTTCACTTCTAATAATCATCCCATCAACTCTTAATCCAAAACAACACCCATTTCCATTTCTCCCATTATTGCCCTACCTTTGTAAGGCGCTAAAGAAGCCTTTACCCAATGTCTGATACCGCCCCCGTCATTACTATCATTAACCGCCATTATCCGCCGAATCCCGGTATCACCGGAGAATCTGCCTGGGATATGGCTAAATATCTGATAGAAAAATACCAGGCCGAAGTACATATTGTTTACATTGACCGCACCTACGATGGCGGTGGACAGATTCGTCGGCCTGTAGGCATTCTGCATCCGGTGAATACTATTTATGAAGGCAAAAATGGCTTGTTGAAACTCATCTCAGGTACGCTGGACGGACTTTTTCTGATTCTGAAAGCCAGAAAACTGAATAAAGGCAAAGTAATAGTAATGACAAGCCCTCCGCTATTACCATTCTGGGCAACATGGTTTCTGAACGACTGGGTATTATGGTCGATGGATTTATTCCCCGAAGGATTTGCGGCGGCCAGAACTATCAAACCAACTAATTCCATCTATCGCTGGGTACTGAAAAAGACTTATCAAAAGCCCCCGCAACATCTCATTGCTTTGGGCCCTAATCAGGCCACATTCGTTAAGCAAAGTTATCAGAAGGAAATCCCGACTACGATTCTGCCTTGTGGTGTATTATTCCATCAGAAAAATGACCCCGATACACCCGAATGGAAAAAAGCCGATAGTAAAATCTATTTCGGCTATTGCGGCAACCTGGCCAAACCTCACTCAGACGAATTTCTATTAAGATTTATCGATAATCTCGATACACAAAAGCATCATCTGATACTTGCCATTTATGGAGAAAAAGCCGAAACCGTATTGGCCTATGCCCGGGATAAAGAAGGAATCACAATCCTTAAAAGCGTTCCACGCAGCCAATTACATTTCATAGATGTGCATCTGGTGAGTCTATTACAGGAGTGGACACATATAGCAGTGCCCTCAAAAGCAGTTAGCTCTATCTGCGCCGGAGCCAGTATGTTATTTTGCGGAAACAAAGAGGCTGATACATGGGCACTACTCCATCAAGCGGCATGGTTAATAGAAGAAAATAAGCCATTGGATGGACAGATAAAAGCGTTTTTAGCGAATTTGAGTATTGCTCAAATGGAACAGAAAAGAGCCAATGCCCGGCAATTAATAAAAGATTTGCAAACGATGGTTGTGGAGGCGTATGAGGATGTGAGATGGCTGGGAGAGAATAAATAATTGTTTTCCGTAGAGACGCCATGCGTGGCGTCTTCAGGGGCCTGTGCAATCTGAAAATGTAATTTGAGGAATAAAACAATAAATATTTTGTGTCTTTACAGGAATATTAATAAATGGATTATTAGAAATTTTGCGCTCGAATAACATTTATGGTGTATGACGCGCCCCCGAAGACGCAATGCATTGCTCGACGAACCGTGCGTCTCTACAAAACCTGATTTCTATTTAATATATTATGATAAGCCTCCTGATATCGCCCCTTCACCACCTCCTGCGAATAATTCTCCAAAACCTTCTTCCGGGCATTCCGGGCTAAAACCGTGGCATCAGCCTCAAACAATACCCATTTAATCCCTTCAGCAAAATTCTCAGCCGATTTATAGGTGGCTAAAAATCCCGTTTGTTTATGCTCAATCATTTCGGGAATACCACCCACCTCAAATCCTACTGCCGGAGTGCCACAGGCCATAGCCTCCATAATGGTATTCGGTAGATTTTCCTGAATTGACGGAATTGTAAACACATCAGCCGCAGAGTAAATCAAAGCAATTTTCTCAATATCTGATATACGCCCTAAAGCATGGGTCTTAAAAGGGAGCATCTGATTCAATGCATCATCACTTTCCCCCAGAATCACTAATTCAATATCATCAGGTTGATTGATTTGCTCTTTTAATAGTTGCAAAGATTCCTGAAAATAGCTGAACCCTTTCCAGATAACAGTCACTTTAGCGGCAGCAAATAATATGAGTTTTTTATCAACCGGCAGGTTTAATTTGGCCCTTGCCTCTGCCTTGGCAGTGGGTTTAAAGACTTGCACATCTAAAGGATTCGGAATGGCACTGATAGACAGGTTTTTAAACAGACTGCTTTTACGGGCTCTGTTGGCCAGCCATTCGCTACAACCGATTATCTGAATAGGGGGGAGTTTAGCAATATCACCAAAAATTTCATGCTTTTGCAGCCATACCTTAGCCGATAAATCATTGGGAGAAGGATTGCGCAGATAAGGCAGACAATCCCCACAATGACCCTGATAATTTTCGCAATCGCCGCTATGGTGGCAGCCACCCGTAAATGCCCACATATCATGCAACGTCCAGACAATAGGTTTACCCAGACCGAATAACTTTTTGAGCGATTCTATGGAGAGAAACCCGAAATTGACCCAATGTAAATGCAGAATATCGGCTTCTTGTACCAAAGAATGCTGCGAAATATCAATACCCGTATTAGCAGGCGAAAAAGCAAAACGAACTTCCTTGCTCTTCTCATACTGACGGAAATACAATCGCTCAGCCACAAAACGGACAAACGCCATTTTCTTATCCAACCAGTTTTGAGCAACAGGCACCACGTCGTCCCTATCACGTTTCTTTTCTTGCACCAGAAGCTTGGCTTCTACGTCTCGCTCTTTCTCCAGCACCGACAATAATCTTAAAGAGGCAATGGCTGCGCCACCCATGCTGTCGTCGGTATTTATGAGAAGAATTTTCAAAAAAGAGTTGCTTAATTATGTCCGTAATAGCTGCGAATTACGTAAAATTTTACCATATCTTTAGCAGGTATAGATGTGTTATTTACCACGGAGTAGCGCAGAGTTTTGCACAGGGTTTCACAGAGTTACCCCATTAGAATCCTCGGTGTAACTTCGTGCCTAACTCTGTGAAACCCCGTGGTTTAAAGAATTAACTAAAATTGCTCAATAAAAAAATGGTGTCTATGTAAGTTTTTCACCCACCCCGCGACTAATTGTTTAAACAAAGCATCAGCGAATGGAAAAGGATTTTATTCAATTGATTAATACAAACCGAGGCCTCATTTACAAAGTATGTAATTTGTATTGTCATGACGATGATGATAAAAAAGACCTTTTCCAGGAGATTGTCTTGCAGTTGTGGACCTCTTACCCCAATTTCAGAAACGAGTCGCTGAGTACCACTTGGTTGTATAGGGTGGCACTGAACACGGCCATTTCTAATTTCAGAAAAGAAAGCCGGAAACCCGAGCGAAGCGCTATTTCAGCCACAGAATTGCAGATTCCTGATATGAACTGGCATCAGTCTGATAATGATGATTTAGGCTTATTGCAAAGGGCTATCGAAAAACTTTCGGAGATTGAAAAGGCCATCATCATGCTCTATCTGGAAGACAAAAGCTATGATGAAATCGCCGAAATCATTGGTATCACGCACTCGAATGTGGGGGTAAGAATCAACAGAATCAAAATTAAATTAGAAAAACTCATTAAATCGAACAGAATATGAATTTAGACGAATTGAAATCGGCATGGAAGGTATACGACCAGAAACTACAAACCTCTCAATTGCTCACCGAGCGACTGATTGTAGGCATGATTAAAGAACGGTCACGGTCGAGAGTGGCACAAATCAAACGAGAAAACACCTTTTTCTTTCTTCTAATGGTGTTCGAATTGGTGGTTTTAGGCGCTATCTTTATCGGCAATCCTTTCGACTTTATTTACCCAATCCAGTTTGTGCCTTATGGCTTTCTGGGAATAGGTATCATCATGGCCATAATAGCCATTTACCGAAGCAATGCCATTGCGGATATTGATATGAACAGCACAACTCTGGGTGCTTTTCTGACCCATGTAATTAAAGAATATGAAAAAAATAAGAAGCTTGAAGGTTGGTTCGGTATCCTGATGCTTGCCTCCGGCTGTCTGGCAACCTTATCTTTTTTGCCTAATAAATTAGCTAAACAAAACCTGACTTCTGCCCTGATAGATACCCTTATCCCGATGGGTATTTGTTTGTTTATTTATTATTTAGCTTTTAAAATGGGTGTTTTTAAGAATCGTAAAAGTGAGGGGTTTAAGGAGGATTTGAAGGAATTGGAGGGATTATCTAAGGAATTGGAGGAGGTGTAAGTTGGTTTTTTATATTTATTTCAGTTCACAATCCCGTTTCAGCGACTTCAGTTCCTGACAGGGCTTATAGCAAATCTCAAATGAAAAATAAGCATCCTTTCACATCTGGGTACATAAAAAACTACCTATAAATCCCAAATTATAAATCTATATGATTACATTTACACTACCCATATCTATGAACTGGCAAATACTTTTAAAACACATTCCCATGCAATTATTCCTCTGCTTCCTGTTCAGCCTGATAAGTTTTTTTGCATTGGGCGCACCCCATAACTCAATCGCACCAACAGACACCACAAAAGGCATAAGCATACAAACCTATGGGCCAAAAGGTATGGCAAGTCTTGATGGCAGTGGAAAGTTAGGATACATTGACCCTACCGGAAAAACCTTTGGCTATATCATATTCTGGACACGTGTAATCAACGAAACAACTTCTCCGTTAGAACTAACCATTCATTTCCCTGCCGATTCATTCGCAATACCCCGTCAGCTTAATGCCTACGTAAAATTCTTTCTTCCTCCTGAAACCATGACACTCGATAAAGAACCACTATTGGATTATGGTTTAATAGGTCTGAAATCATTTTTAGACACAAACTTTCATAAGCCGACTCAATTAAAAAGAACAATTAACCCTAAGCAGGAGCTTCTTTTTTATACAGTAGCCATTTCCACAGGTTATCATGGTGTTGCACGAATGGAAGTAGTCTTAAAAGATCAGAAACTTTATTACAACACCAATATGCTTGATGCACCAATTCCCTGTGGGCAGATTGTTTTTAAAAAATGATTGGCTGGTCGAGCGTAGCTGGCACACTATTTTCGTATATTTTATGCGTATATTCAATTAATTACCTGTTTCGGTCGTTATTTTTAAAATCCATGACTTGTATGAAAAAAGTAATCATTCTATTCACGCTATCGGTAGTCAGTGTGTTTATTGGATTCAGTTGCGAGTCCGGTACTGATCCTATCGGCAAAACAGACGATTCAACGTCTACTGCCGTGCCGGGAGAATATCAGGCTGTTATTGCTTTCCCAAACCTGACTTTTGATGACCCTGTTGAGTTTACTCATGCGTTTGATGGCACCAACAAGGTATATATCATAGAGCAAAAAGGCGTTATCAGGGTATTTGATAATGTATCTACGGCCTCTCAGGCAGCAGTATTTTTAGACATTGACGCCCGCGTTGATGCAGGGGGCGAAATGGGTTTACTCGGGCTCGCTTTTCATCCTAATTTTGAGGCCAATGGTTATTTTTATGTGAATTATAACCGTAATTCACCTACGCGCCAGACTGTTATTTCAAGATTTAAAGTGAACTCAGGTGCCCAGACGGCTGATGCCAGTAGTGAAAAAATCCTGTTGACTTTCGACCAACCTTTTACCAATCACAAAGGAGGCAAACTGGCTTTCGGTCAGGATGGCTACCTATATATTGCCACCGGCGACGGTGGTAGTGGTGGTGACCCACAGAATAATGCCCAGAATCGTAAGAATCTGTTGGGTAAAATCCTGCGCATAGATGTAAATGTGGAAGACAGATTAAATTATGGCATACCTAAAGATAACCCTTATGCAGGCAATACAGAGGGTTTCAAAGAAGAGATTTATGCCTATGGTTTACGTAATCCGTGGCGCTTTAGTTTCGATTCGGCTACCAACAATCTATGGGTAGGTGATGTAGGACAAAATGAGGTAGAGGAAATTGACATAATAACCAAAGGTGGTAATTATGGCTGGCGGATAAAAGAAGCAAACGATTGCTTTGATGCGACAGGTAATTGTAATCAATCTGGTCTGGTTGCTCCTGTATGGAGTTATAGACAGGGTACAGACGGTCGCTCGGTAACGGGTGGTGTAGTATATAGAGGTAAAAAACTCCCTGATCTGGTAGGGAAATATATCTTCGGCGATTACGTAAGCGGCAAGCTCTGGTCTCTGAAATACGATGGCTCAAAAGCCACCGATAGCGGCGATAAAATTGCCAACGTAAGCAGTATTTCAGCCTTCGGCGAAGATGCCAATCATGAGTTATATATACTCAATTATGGTTCTGGTAAGGTGTATATGCTGGAGAAGAAGGTTTCGGTGAATTAACACCTCACCCTCTAAATCTCCCTCTCACTCGGGAGAGGGAGACTTTTTTTAGCCTCTCTCCCTGGGGAGAGGGGTTGGAGTGAGGAGTTACCTCCGCCCAAACCTCGTTACCATCCCCCACAAATTCCTCATTGCCCCATTCAATTCAGGAGAAATTTTGCTCCAGTAGATAACAGCTCCATAAATGAGGGTAATAGCCGCAGAACGATAGGCGATATCGACCACAGTTTTGAATTTTGAGCCCTCTGTAACAGGTATCAGACTCACAGCGAATCCTACCATAACCATAATCAAAAGTACCTTAGGAATATCAATCGTGAATGGCTGCATGCACAGTTTCCACCACAAGAAAGCATAACGTACGGCATTATAGTAGATAGTGGCGAGGGCAAGAGCAAAAGCCGCTCCATTCATGCCGTATAGCGGAATCAAAATCCAGTTAAGCAGTACTGTCAGCCCAATCAGACTAATCATGATATAAGTATCGTAGCGATAATAAGGCGATAGCGCCAGAATGGTACCGTTCAATCCTGTTGCCAGATCGAATAATTTACCCACACTCAGAATAATAATCACCCATTTGCCTCCCTCAAAATCAGCAGGAAGAAACTCGAACAGGTTATCAATGTTCAGATAGATACCTAAGAAAATCCAGCAGCCTACAATCAATGAAGTAGTACAGCTCTTTCGGTAAATAGTAGCAATATTTTTCAAATCATTGGCTGCAAACGAATCGACTATAATAGGGGCAGAGGCTTTGTTTAAGGCAACTAACGACATGCCCATTACACTTCCAAAAAAAGCTGCAGTACTATAAACCCCGGTCTCCTGTAAAGTCGAGATTTCTGCCAGCATGATTTTATCGATATACAAGATAATCATTGATGAGAAGCCTGTAAGGATAGTCAGGAAGCTATAAGTAGCAAATTCTTTTGTGAATCCGGGTGTCATCAACGAGAAATCAGGCTTTAACGAAAACCCGTCCAGTTGAGTAGCCTTCCATATCATGGGTACCAGATACAACGAAATTGCCAGCACCCAAACCCAGATATATTGTGAGAAATCAAGGATATTGAAAACCACCAGAAATAACGAAGCCATAATGAGGAAACGTTGCAGAAACTGTGAGAGAAACGTGCCTGTTACAGTTTCATAGAGGTTTTTGGCATAGTTATCAAAGAGATTAAACAGGAGCGTAGCAAAGGTAATAGGCAATAGAAAGTAAAAATTAGCCGCCAGCAGGTCTGATTTTCCTTTGCTGGCAATCATCCAGTCTTTCAGAAAATAGACTCCGATGCTGCAAATCAGAAAACCAACTATACCCACCGAGATTCCTAAAAACAAAAAGCCTCTATGTCCTTCTCTGGCATTTCTGAAATATAGCGACCCGTCAACGCTCGATGGACCTCTCCGCCACAAAAAACAAAAAAACCCCTCTTTGTCCTTCTTGTGATTTTCTTAAAAAACAAAAACCACGACTCCCGGCTGCATTGAAACCCAGAGAAGAAAGCTGCACCATTACGTACATGTAAGAAAGGAGCACGTTCAGCAAGCCGATTTCTTCTTTTTTAAAGAAATTGGGAAATATAAAAAACTGTGAAATAAAGCCCACCAATACCCCCGCATACGAGAAAATAGTACTGATAAAGGCTTGTCTTTTGATTACATTCATTTAAATACACTAAATATGTGTTGAAATTTAGTTCCGTGGCACGGCCTTCGACTCCTCTCAGGCACCGGCCGGCGCTCATTGAATCACTTGATGTCCTTGCTTCAATGGAATAGGTTATATATTTCATCAATGCGCCAAGCCCGGTGCCTGGTACTGTCTTAAGAAACAAATTTTAGTATATAATTTTTTTAA
>CBIHRH010000187.1:0-8335 GCA_966212365.1 uncultured Emticicia sp.
CTTAAAATCAAAGAGGGTATTTTGCAAGCGCACAAATAAACGCTCTTCGGTATTTGTACCGAAAAGAGACTTTACTGTGTATCTGAGAGATTAGTTTAATCTGAAAGGAGCTATCAGACCGAATTCAGGAATCATCACTCTGAATTTCTTACCATCTGCCAGGCGTTCCATAACATACGAACCGGTCATTTTGCCAATAGAAGATTTCAAACTACAGCCTGATATATACTCGTGGCTTTCACCAGGTTCTAAAATAGGAGTAAGGCCCACTACACCTTCACCCTCTATTTCTCGTATAGTCGCATTTGAGTCGAAAATTATCCATTTTCGTCTTTGCAATTGTACGGTGTTGTGACTGTGATTTTCGATTCGGATTCTGTAGCTAAAAACAAAATGTGATTGGTAAGGGCTCGAATACTCTGACTGATACTCAGTAAGCACACTAACCTTTACGCCCTCAGTTGATGCCGTAATTGTGGTCATAATTTATAGTAGATTCATCGGCATTAGATAATGCCTGTGTATTTTTTAACAATTTGGGAAATCGCACTGTAAAGTAACAAATTTCTATTATAATTGAGG
This sequence comes from uncultured Emticicia sp., assembly GCA_966212365.1. Lineage (GTDB taxonomy): Bacteria > Bacteroidota > Bacteroidia > Cytophagales > Spirosomataceae > Emticicia. Next base: position 583 of record CBIHRH010000187.1, read on the forward strand.
TTAAAATAGGAGGTTTTTTTTGAAAAAAGTTCTTAAACGGTGCCATAGTGAATTTAAAGCACTATTTTTGGCCAAAATTGTCACTAAATCGACTTTAACTTTAATATTATGGATGTCAAAATTGCAGAAAGCTGGAAAGATCGACTAAACGAAGAATTTCAGAAAGAGTATTTTCAGAATCTGATTGAATTTGTGCGAAACGAGTACAAAAACGAAGTATGTTACCCGCCTGGTAAATTAATCTTTAATGCTTTTGATAAATGCAGTTTTGAAGATACCAGAGTAGTTATTTTAGGGCAAGACCCTTATCACGGGCCAGGACAAGCCAATGGCTTATGCTTTTCTGTAAACGATGGTATCCCCTCGCCACCTTCACTTATCAATATTTTTAAAGAAATAAAAGATGATTTAGGCACCCCAATTCCTAAAACCGGAAATCTTGAAAGATGGGCTAAACAAGGGGTGCTATTATTGAACGCAACATTAACCGTCAGAGCGGGGAAGGCAGGCTCGCATCAAGGCAAAGGCTGGGAGCAATTTACTGATGCTGTTATCAGATGCCTGAACGAGGAAAAAGATGGAATTGTATTTTTACTTTGGGGTAAATATGCGCAGGATAAAGGTAAAATAATTGATGATAAAAAACACTTTGTTTTAAGAGCCAAGCACCCATCGCCTATGTCTGCAAATTATGGTGGTTGGTTTGGAACAAAACATTTTAGTCAGGCAAATAATTATTTGACGAGTAAAGGATTAGAACCTATTGAATGGTAAGTAAAAAATAATCGGGCTCAGGGTAGATTTTTCCTAAGCCCGATTATTCATGTAATTATAAATTATGGAATAAATCTCTGATTTCATTAATCATTTCTGTGAATTCCGGGATTTTTCTTATATCATCTCGCCAAGCCAGACCTCTTTCCAGCAAATCAAAAGTATACTTGATTTTTGCGCCTGATGCAGGATTGCCATCTTTGTCTTTTTCTCGACCCATTAACCAAAGGTTGTCGGCAATAGCAGCAGTAGAAACAATGTCATGCGACACTATAATGATTGTATTATGCTCATTCATGTTGGCAATTTCTACAATCATTTCGCTCACTTCTTCTACCATATTAATATCTAGTCCGCTAAAGGGCTCATCCATCAATAAAAAATTGTCAGTACATAGCAGCTGTTGAGCTATAGCTACCCGCTGTTTTTGCCCACCCGAAAGTTGAGCAGGGTAAGAATCCTGATAGGGTCGAAGCTTGAATCGGTCAAGCAAACTAAAGATTTTGGTTTTGCGCTCTTCCGCGTTTTTATAGTTTTTTACTGCTGCAATCTCTAAATTTCCCAGAACAGTCCGGTGCATAAAAAGGGGATAATTCTGCTGAACCACTCCGGTACAGCCCGGGTGAGCAGGTTTTTTATCTGTCCCGTAATATACATTACCTGAGGTAGGTTTTAACAACCCAGCCATAATTTCAAAGAGTTTGGTCTTTCCAATACCGGAAGGACCTAAAAAACCTACAATCTGTCCTTTAACACTTCCCGGACGAGTTGCATCTCTCACTTCAGCATTGACATTCTCTAATATTACTTTATCCCCTAATGTAAGATTAACATTATCTACCTTTAGTATAGTATCTTTATATGAGTACTGAGCCATTATTTTTCAAGGGTCATTTTTGAGTAAGGAAAGAAAAATTCTCGTAGTTTTCCGATTACGTAATCTAAAAAGATTCCCATCAGAAGTATTACCAATTGAATAGCAAATACATCAGATAAACGGAGCAATTTATTATTATTCAATAATAAAACTCCAATTCCTCCCTCTGCCCTTGAAATGCCCTCAACCATGGTTAACATCATCCAGGCGATGGCAAAATTTTGTCTGATTACTTCTAATACCTGATCGAATCGCCCCAGAATGATTACCTCCCATACTACCTGCCATTCGTTCATACGTAAGGTTCGGGCATGATAAAATTCGTATTTAGGGATAGACTGAATAATAGAAACCATTGAAGTAACAAAGAAAACTGTAATGCCAAAAACCATCAATGTCACCTTCAATTCGTGCCCTGAATGAGTGATTAATGTAAAAACAAATGATAGACCTACCAGCGTCCAGAAGCGAAATTTTGAAATGAGATAACCAATTGGTTTAAAAAATGGGATAACAGTAGCATAAGAAATAATCAACGAAATAATTGTTGCTATCAACAAAGATTCCAAGCAAAGCCAGGTACTATTCCAAAGCTCATAAATAAGGTTTTGACTGGCAATCAGACCTTGCAGAGATTTTATAATCTCCATAGGGGTTGGTAATAGTCTGAAAGAACTGGTAATCCATAATAATAGAAAAACAGCCAGTTGTATAGCAATCATGATAGCCATAGTCGACTGACTGTTTTTGGTATTGGGTATAAAAAGTTTTTTTATTTTTTCCATAGTCCAGGATTGATAATCAAGTTCCGGTAAATAAAGTGATGCCTGAATTTACCGGAACTAAATAGGTTTTTATCGACCCATAACGATAGTTACGCGTCGGTTTTTAGCTTTGCCTTCAGGAGTTGTATTAGGAGCAACCGGTTGAGTTTGACCATGTGCAAAAACCTGGATTCTGCCCTCAGGGAAGTTACTGGCAGATTTTTTCTCTAACCATTGTTTCACTGCAAATGCTCTGGCCTCAGATAGGGCCATATTTGCATCAGGATTTCCCACATTGTCGGTATGTCCGTGAATTTCAACTTTCAGATTGCTGGCAACAACAAGGTCATTAAATAAATCTTCCAACTCCTTTTGTGCCTGTGGCGTAAAAGTTTCTTTTCCGGACAGGAATGCTATATTCCATGATTTCTCTGATACTTTTTCACGGATATTATCATCAGCTTTAAACGTAACCTCTTCTGCCGCTGAAATATTTTTTGTACGGGAAGCTACATTTTGCAGATAACTAACATCAATTACATCATCTGACTTAGGAAATGTTGGCATAAGCGCAGGATAGAGTTTTGAAGCTAAGTTACCAAAAACATCATATACAATTTTTACAACGTTGGTGCTTCCGCTATTCAATCCAAAAATCTCCATATTATCTCCTAAGTTGTGTACGGCAGAGCCTCCTAAATCAACCACCAATTTCTGGTTATCGACCGATTGAGTGCCTTTGTAATATTTAACCCAATAGGCTTTATCTGCTTCGTTGTATACTTTTGCTGATAACTCACCGGCTTTATCTAATACGGCAGAATACGATTTAACCTGATCACCTCCCTCGGCAATCCCTTCAATTAATTTTTCTACTCTGTCGCGGTTATCCTGCATATATTTTTTAATACCAATCAAGACGCAAGGCATCTGGCTACGATATTCTTTGGTTGATACAATAGAAACCAGGCCACCCTTTTTCTCTGCTACATTTACGTCACCAGGTGTCCATGTGGCAACACCATTTACGGTTACTCGTTTTGTTTCTCCGGTTGGTTTACCATTAGCAACTACCTGACGTTCTTCCGAATATCCGGTAATATATTTTTCAGAGGCATCAAGATAACTATCTGCTGCAACAAAATTCATGGCATTCGGGTCATAGGTTTTTTCATCAGGATTTACAGGAATGCCATTATCACCACACCATTTTACCACTATATTCCAATCACCATCACGCAATACGGCAGCAGTAAGCCCGCCTTTCGCAGTCTGTGGATTCTCTTTCCATGACGGTAGACCCATAAACTTATCTTCACCCAAAGATTTTCCACAAGTATAAATGATTTGTGCTCTGTAATCATTCCCGAGTTTTTCCAGTTCCGGATTTACTCCTGATAAAAATGCAGCCGCTCCATCGCCCATAATCGTCACAAACTGCACACCTTCAGTAGTATTAGGATTGCTTTTATATTCTGAGGCAAATTTTACCAGATTAGCTTGCATTTGAGGCACTTCGTCTTGCCGGATAAGGCTTAGATTAATGCCTTTCTTCTCCATGATTGAGCCTTTGGATGTTTTGGCTCCACCATTAGCAAAAATGGCACCCATTTGTGCATTCCAGGCCCAAAGCATCCATCTTATTTCAGGAGATGATACGTTGGCCGGTTGGTCTGATGGCATTTCTACTGGTGCAACAGAAGAAGAAGCATTTTTGGGAGCTGTAGGTAAATCAATTTTTCCAACGTCCTGAGACTGAGCACTTGATTTTTGCATGACATATCCACTATCCAGAATCAGCCACTTTAATCCCCATAATCCGGCTACTATCAGAATGGCAATCGTTAGTCTTCCAAAAGGAGTTAATTTCGTTTTTGTGTTTTGCATTTTTATAATGGTTTAGAAAGATTTTTTGCAGGGCTACCAAAAATAAAAAAATGATTTTAATTCCCAATATACCTGTTTAATAAATATAATTATTAGGCAAATTTAAATAGCTTTTAAAGGTATTTACCTACAAAAATGTAGCCGAACGGTCGAAAATCCACACATCCAAGGCGATTTCAGTGAGATTTTTTATTGAAAGGTAAATTTTGTGATGCCTTGATAGTTTTGAGCAAAAAACGCATAAAAAAAGAGGCAACACAATAAGGTTGCCTCTATATACTATCAATTTTTTAAATCTTATTTATCCGATGGAAAATAAGAGCCGATTCTTTTAACGGATAATACTAAACAAACGACTCCAACGGATTTTGTTCAGGAAGGTGCCGTCTTTGTCAATAGACATCCAGATGAATACTGCTTTACCAACAATATGGTCTTCCGGTACAAATCCCCAGAAACGTGAATCATCTGAGCCATGACGGTTATCACCCATCATGAAATAGTAGTCTTGTTTGAAAGTATAAGAAGTAATTGGTTTGCCATCAAGAATAATCTGGCCATTTACATATTTAGCATCTTTATTGCCATCGAATGTGGTAATCACACCTTTATATAGGGCAAGATTTCTTTCGTCTAACTGAATGGTAACACCTTTTTTCGGAATAGTAATCGGGCCAAAGTTATCTCTGTTGAATGGAAACAAACGAGAGTTATAAGGGAAAGTATTGTATCTTATATCAGTTGTATCTCCCTTAGCCATCACCATTGGTGTGATATTCTTTACGAAGTCAAGGGTTTTCATATCCTTAACTGCCTGTTCGGTAGCCTTTACATAATAGATAGTTTTGTCGGTGATTCTAAGGTCTTGTTCAAATTCTGAAATATCATATTTCTGGAACACCTTTTCATTCACCTGGGTATTGGCTTCAATGGCATACTCCATCTGCATGCCGGGAGGGTTTGAGAAAACCTTATTGTTTACATATACCTGACCTGCGCGTAATTCTACCACATCACCAGGAATACCAATACAACGTTTGATATAGTTGGTTCTTAAATCAACCGGATATTTGTCAAAACCACCAAATTCATCAGGTCTTTCCGGGCAACCAGGATAGTTGAAAACAACTACATCCCCATTTTTTACATGAGTAAAGCCCGGTAATCTATATTGAGGAAGTTGAATCCAATCTAAGTAAGATGGAATCTCAGTAAACCATATTTTCTGATGCGTTAGTGGAACCTGTAAAATTGTCTTTGGAGTTCTGGTACCATAATGTAATTTACTTACAAAAAGGAAATCATTGATTAAAAGACTCTTTTCCATCGAACCTGTTGGAATAGTATAGGCTTCTAAAAATAGCCAGCGGATCAACGTAGCTGCAACCACTGCAAACAACACTGAATCGAACCACTCTCTTGTTGCCGATTTCTTCTTTACAGGTTTTTCCTGTGTTTGTGTTTTAACTTCTGCCATGTATATTAACTCCCGTAATGGAGATTTTTTAATTAATGATTATAGCTATGAATATATTGTTATAAAGTAAATTAAAATTGACGCTTAAAATCCTAACATATCTGGCATACCAAAAATTCCGGTTTTGCCTTGTATCCATTCTGCAGCAATCACTGCACCTAAAGCAAAGCCATTGCGGCTATGCGCTATATGCTTGATTTCAATCTGATCAACTTCAGAAATATATTTTACTTCGTGTGTTCCGGGCACTTTACCTTCTCTTGACGACCAGATGGCTAATTCGCTATCGTCGGCAATCTGATTATTCACCCATTTGACTTTGTTGCCCAGGTTTTCAATGATGCCTTGTGCTAAAGTAATGGCCGTTCCGCTAGGTGCATCTTTCTTTTCAGTATGATGTATTTCATTGGTTGAAACCTTATATTCATTGGTATAAGGACTCATCAACTTAGCCAATGATTTGTTTAATTCAAAGAATAGATTTACGCCAATGCTATAATTAGAAGCATAGAAGAATGCGCCTTTATTTTCAATACACAATTTTTCAATTTCAGATTTGTGTTGCAGCCATCCTGTAGTACCTGAAACTGTTGGCAAACCAAATTCCATACAGAATTTAAGGTTTCCATAGGCCGATTCAGGCGAACTGAATTCTATGACAACATCAGTATTCTCAGGGCTGATTGATAATAAATCTGTACGATTACTAATATCTATTTTTGCAGAAATTTCGTGACCTCTCTGTAAAGCAATCTGTTCAATTACTTTACCCATTTTTCCATATCCTAATAAGGCAATACGCATATACTTTTAATTCGTTTAAAATCTCAAAACAACTCTTGCGCCGATAGCATTGCCATAGGCTGTTGATTGTACACTTGGTTCAAATTTGAGCGAGATGTCATCGCTCATATCAAATGTTTTCAGGTGTGCCGATACGTTGGCTTGTACAGCCTGTAATGTCCAACCTACAGCAAACACGATAACTGTTAAATCCCGGTATCTTCTGAAACTATTTACAGCGGGCTCTACCTGTGCTTGTGTAAAGGGACCGAGTGTTCGTCCGGTTTTTTTATTCCAGATTCCCGAAATCTCTTCAACCATTATCTCTTTCTCGCCACCAATCACAATTTTCTGCAAATAATGCTTATAATACCAATATCTGTCATTCGTAAACCAAAAAGTATACACTCCCCCTGCTGCTGCTGCATAAACTATCGGAATCACCCAGTATTCTTTGTTAGTGGCTTGTCCCCAGCCTGGTAATATTAAAGACCTTAACAATGCTTTTCGGGCAGGATTAGCCTTTTTTGCTGAATCTACTTTGAAAGTCCTGGCAAGGAAGTTTTCTCTTTTGGTGGTATCCCGTTTGAGAATTTTATTGACAAGACTAAGCTTTTTGGCAGAATCGACAGCAATTTTTTTGATAGAATCAGCTTTAACAGGAATATTACTAAGCGTATCTGTTTTTTGAGCAAAAGAAATATTTGTAATCAATAAAAGAAAAACCAATGCCCGAACCATATTCCGAAAATTTAATTGCGTACAAGGAGACAAAATTAGGTTCTTATATTTCTTTTTACAATTCTTTAACAATTTTTAAGCTCTTTTGATACAGTAATATTACTCCTGATTTACCTTGATTGAGTTCAGAATTCTGTCCAGTTCATCTTTTGATGAGAAAGGTATTTTAATCTCTCCTTTGTGCTTATCGTCGGCTTTCACCAATACTTTTGTGCCAAAATAGCCCTGAAGTCTGAATTGTAAAGATGAAATTTCCTGTTTTATTGTGGTCTGGCGTTTACCTTTTGCATCTTCCTGAATCAATAGAGCCAATCGACGTACTTCATCTTCAATTTTGCGTACTGACCAGTTTTCTTCAACTACTTTGCTGAAAAGCTTAATCTGCGTTTCATGATTATCGATATTAATCAAGGCACGTGCATGACCCATCGAAATTTCATTATCACGAAC
>CBIHRH010000188.1:0-8315 GCA_966212365.1 uncultured Emticicia sp.
GTATAAAAAACCCGCGCAGTATTTTGAAGAAACCTTAGTTTTAGGGAATGGGAAATTAGGGGCAACAGTTTTTGGAGGTGTTCAATCTGACAAGATTTATCTGAACGATGCCACTTTATGGTCGGGCGAGCCTGTGAACGCTAATATGAACACGGAGGCTTATAAAAATATTCCAGCCATCAGAGAAGCCTTGAAAAAAGAAGATTACCAGTTTGCGGATAAACTCTATCGCAATATACAAGGCAAATACTCTGAGTCTTTTGCGCCTTTGGGTACTTTGTTTATCAATTTTGCAAATCAAGATCAGGCACAAAACTACTACCGTGAGTTGAATATTGGTGATGCGGTCTCTAAGACCACCTACGAAATAGATGGGGTGAAATATACGCGAGAGTATTTTGTATCTCATCCCGATCAGGTAATGGTAATTAAGTTGAGTAGTAGCAAACCCGGTGCACTTAACTTCGATGTAAAGTTTAATAGCTTACTGAAAAACAAGGTTTCAGGCAAAGAGAATCTGCTTACTATTAACGGCTATGCGCCTGTAAAAGCTGCACCAAATTATGTAAATATCCCTGATGCAGTAGTATTTGACGAAAACAAGGGAACACGTTTTACTACTTTAGCTAAAATCAAAAATAATGGCGGCGGTGAACTCGTGCATACCGATAGCACAGTAGGCATTAAAAACGGTACAGATGTATTGCTTTTTGTGGCTATAGCCACCAGTTTCAATGGTTTTGATAAAAACCCTGCTACCGAGGGTCTGGATAATCAGACAATAGCCGCAGCTAATCTTAATAAAGCTTTTGCCAAAACTTATACTCAATTAAAACAGGCTCATATCAAAGATTATCAAACCTATTTCAATCGGGTAAGTTTAAATGTAGGTACTTCACAAGCTCCTATTCTACCAACTGATGAACGTTTGAGACGCTATGCCGAAGGCAAAGAAGATAAAGTGCTAGAAGTGCTATATTTTCAATATGGGCGTTATCTGTTAATCAGTAGTTCCCGTACCAAAGGCGTACCTGCCAATCTGCAAGGAATCTGGAATCCCTATATGCGTCCACCCTGGAGTAGTAACTACACTACCAATATCAATGCTGAAGAAAATTACTGGTTGGCTGAAAATACTAACCTGTCCGAAATGCACGCTCCACTCTTAGGTTTTATCAGAAATACTTCTGAAACCGGAAAAATTACAGCTAAAACTTTTTATGGCGTAAATGGATGGACGGTTGCGCATAACTCTGATATATGGGCAATGAGTAATCCGGTTGGTGATTTTGGTAAAGGCGACCCGGTATGGGCCAACTGGACGATGGGTGGTACCTGGCTAAGTACCCACTTGTGGGAGCATTATATTTTCACAAAAGACCTCAACTTTCTTAAAAATGAAGCGTACGATTTGATGCGTGGTGCAGCCCAATTTTGTCTGGAGTTTATGATTGAAGATAAGAACGGGCATTTGATAACCTCTCCTTCTACCTCTCCTGAAAATAAATATATCAATTCAGCTGGGTATAAAGGAGCTACACTCTATGGTGGCACTGCCGACCTTGCTATGATTCGAGAATGTTTTGAGCAAACTATTAAAGCATCTAAAATTCTGAATACTGATGCTGATTTCAGGGGTAAACTTGAACAAGCATTAGCAAAGTTATATCCTTATCAGATTGGTAAAAAAGGCAATCTGCAGGAATGGTATTATGATTGGGAAGATGAAGACCCAAAACATCGCCATCAATCTCATTTATTTGGTTTGTTTCCGGGTAATCATATTACGCCTGAAAAGACACCTTTACTGGCCGATGCCTGCCGTAAAACCTTAGAGATTAAAGGTGATGAAACGACCGGATGGTCGAAAGGCTGGCGGATAAATCTCTGGGCAAGGCTATGGGATGGTAATCATGCTTACAAAATGTATCGTGAGTTATTGCACTATGTCGAACCAGATGGTGTAAAAACCAACTATGCCCGTGGTGGCGGTACTTATCCAAATCTATTTGATGCACACCCACCTTTCCAGATTGATGGGAATTTCGGAGGGGCAGCTGCAGTGGCCGAAATGTTGGTACAGTCAGATGAAAACCAGATTCGCCTATTGCCTGCTTTACCCGATGATTGGGCGACTGGTTCGGTAAAAGGTATATGCGCCAGAGGAGGTTTTGAAGTGTCGATGAGTTGGGCGAATAAAAACATTAAGACCTTGACGATTTATTCTAAAAAAGGTGGAGAAACCACGCTTATCAATGGCAAGAAATCTAAAAAGATTACTCTGAAAGCAGGACAAAAAATCAACGTAGTTTGGTAGCCTGCTAATTACTCATATTTACTATTTCTGATAATGAAACTTACAAAACTATTGACTATTCTTTTTATCAGTAATCTGACGAGTCTGGCACAAAAACCGTATTCGGTGCAGATGGCGGAGTCATTTATGACCTGGTATAAAGATTCTATTGTTGTTAAACCTAATAGACCTGCTGCATGGGACTACGAACAAGGGTTAATGCTGAAAGCATTCGAAAAAGTATGGTATCGCACCGGAGATGGTAAATATTTTGAGTATATCCGTAAAGATTTAGATCGCTATGTACAGAAAGATGGCAGTATCCGTACCTATCCCTATAATGATTTCAATCTGGATAATATTCCTACGGGCAGGGCTTTACTGATGCTTGCCCAGCAAACCCAACCGGATAAAGATAAGTATATCAAAGCAGCTAATCTGTTGTGGAAACAAATCGAAAATCAGCCTAAGACGAAAGAGGGTGGTTATTGGCATAAGCAACGGTATCCTTACCAGATGTGGTTGGATGGATTATTTATGTGCGAACCTTTTGCGGCAGAATACAGCAAACTATTTAATAAACCGGAACATTTTGATGACATTGCCAAACAGTTTGCCTTGATTGAGAAATATGCAGTTGATGAACAAACTGGCTTGGTCTATCATGGCTATGATGAAAGTAAAGAACAAAAATGGGCCGATAAAAAAACCGGACTTTCACCCCATTTCTGGAGCCGAGCCATTGGTTGGTATGCCATGGCTTTGGTTGATGTTTTGGATTATTTCCCGGAATACAATCCCGAAAAAGCTAACCTTATCAAATACCTGCAACGTCTTGCTCCGGCCCTAGTAAAGTATCAGGATGCTAAAACAGGTGTATGGTATCAGATGACTACACAAGGAACCAGAAAAGGCAATTACTTTGAGGCTTCGGGTTCATGTATGTTTGTATATGCCTTGGCAAAGGGTGTAAGACAAGGATATTTAGATGCAAAATATCTCACAGCCGCTAAAAAAGGCTATGCGGGAATCTTGAAAGAATTTGTAGAGAAAGAAAAAGACGGCACCATCAGCCTCAATAAAACAGTAAGCGTGGGTGGTTTGGGTGGTAATCCATATCGTGATGGTTCTTACGAATATTATCTGAGTGAACCTATTCGTAAAAATGATTTAAAAGGTGTTGGCCCATTTATTTTTGCCAGTATAGAAATGGAGATTGCCAATGAAAATGCACTAGGCAAAGGTAAAGTAGTTGCCGTTGATGCGCACTTCAATAATGAATTCAGAAAAGATTTGAATGGGAATCAGGAGAATTTCCATTATACATGGGATGATCGCATGCATTCAGGTTTCTGGTTGTGGGGCACAATTTTTAATGAATTAGGTGCGAGAACAACTACCATTAAAGTTGCTCCAACAGTAGAGAATCTAAAAGATATCAATGTCTACATCATTGTTGACCCTGATACCAAGAAGGAAACATCTAAACCAAATTTCATTCAGGCAGATGATATTAAGAATATCAGCAACTGGGTAAAAAATGGGGGTGTTTTAGTCATGATGGCGAATGATACTGCCAATTGTGAGCATAAAAATTTCAACCTATTAGCTAAAGAGTTTGGTATTCAATTCCTGCCTAAAAATATTAACATGGTGCAAGGCACGCAATGGGAACAGGGTCGTCTGGATATTCCGGCTAATAATCCTGTTTTCAAAAATACTCAGGCTGTTTATATTAAAGAATTAGCCCCGCTTGCGCTAAGTGGTACTGCAAAACCTATCCTGAATGATAAGGGTGAAGTAATTATAGCCGTTGCCAAAGTTGGGAATGGGACCGTATTTGCTGTGGGTGACCCTTGGTTATATAATGAATATACCGATGGCCGACGCATCCCGATTGTGTATCAGAATTTTAGTGCGGCCAAGGATCTGGCGACGTGGTTGTTGCAGCAGAGTCAAAAGAAATAGTTTTTTTTGTAGAGACGTATTGCAATACGTCTCTAAGGGGTTGTCCATTCCAAATAATATATTAATAGTAATGTCTTCAAAAATAGCAAATTATTCTAATAAAGACAGACCTCTGGAGACGTATTGCAATACGTCTCTACAAAAGAACACCATTTTATAAATCTTTATAATTTGGTAAATTATACATCACTAATTAATATCAACCACTCTTAAAATTCATTTTGTCAAAATAGTATTAAAAAAAGAAAAATTAGGGCAGAATAAATTAATTGAAACTAAATAGTTTTGCTGAATCAATATTTCAAAATTATCAAGGGCAGAGCAAAGGGCTGAGAATCCTTGTGTTGTTCTTCAAAAATAAGCCTTTCAGAGAGCATGAAACCGTTTTTAGACGAAGATTTTTTGTTGCAAACCAAAACTGCCCGCACACTCTACCATGAGTTTGCGAAAGATATGCCTATCATTGATTATCATAATCACTTGCCCCCTGACCAGATATTGTCGGACAAAGTGTTTAAGAATATCACAGAAATATGGCTCTATGGCGACCATTATAAATGGCGCGCTATGCGTACCAACGGAATCAATGAAAAATATTGTACGGGTGATGCCTCCGATTATGAAAAATTCGAGAAGTGGGCTGAGACCGTGCCTTATACCATGCGTAACCCGCTGTATCATTGGACACATCTTGAATTACAGCGTTATTTTGACATAAAAGATACGCTTAGCCCGGCAACTGCTAAGAAAATTTATGAAATCAGTTCAGAGAAAATCAATTCTCCTGAATTTTCGGTAAGAAATCTCCTTCGAAAAATGAATGTAAAAGTGGTTTGTACCACTGACGATCCGCTTGATTCATTGGAATACCATCAGCAACTAAGAGAAGCAGGTGATTTTGAAATAAAAGTACTTCCCGCTTTCAGACCTGATAAATTTATATTGATTGATAACCCTAATTTCCCGACTTATATTCAGAAATTAGGCGCCATTGTCAATTTTGAAATACAATCTTTTGAAGATTTATTGAAGGCACTTCGCCAGAGAGCAGACTTCTTTGCTTCGCAAGGTGGACAAATCTCTGATCACGGCTTAGAGCAAATCTATGCGGCAGATTTCACGCCGGAATCAGCCAATAGTGCTTTTAAAAATGCCATTGCTGGTAAAACCCTTTCGGAGTCGGAAGCTACTATTTTCAAATCTGCTATCTTACATGAATTAGGTAAAATGTATGCTGAGTTAGGCTGGACACAACAGTTTCACTTAGGAGCATTACGTAACAATAATAAGCGTGCCATGCGATTACTAGGCCCTGATACAGGTTGGGATTCTATCGGAGACTGGTCACAGGCGGCTGCATTATCTAAATTCTTAGGGAAACTGGATGAGTACGACCAATTAGCAAAAACGATTATCTATAACCTGAATCCCAGAGATAACGAGTTGATTGCTACGATGGTGGGCAATTTCAACGATGGTTCAATGGTCGGTAAAGTACAATTTGGCTCGGGTTGGTGGTTCCTTGACCAGAAAGATGGTATGGAGAGACAAATCAATGCCCTATCGAATATGGGTCTTTTGAGTCGCTTTATTGGTATGTTGACAGACTCCCGTAGTTTCTTGTCATTCCCTCGCCATGAGTATTTCCGTCGTATCCTTTGCAATATTTATGGTAATGACATTGAAAATGGTGAATTACCGAATGATATTCCTTGGATTGGCGAAACCATTCAGAACATTTGCTATAATAACGCCAAAAACTATTTTGGCTGGTAATCGATAGAATGAAACGTTTTATTTTCCTTTTTTGCCTGATTGCTTGCCAGGTTTCTGCACAAGTATCTACTACCAAACCCTGGGCTTATTGGTGGTGGATGGGTAGCGCCGTTACAAAAGAGGGAATCAGACAGAATTTACAGGAATATGCCAAAGCAGGTTTCGGGGGTATGCATATCATCCCGATTTATGGAGTAAAAGGAGAAGAAAACAAATTTCTACCATTTCTATCGAAAGAATGGCTTGAAATGCTTGATTTTACCTTGCAGGAAGCTAAGAAGAACAATCTGGGTATTGATATGACCTTGGGTACTGGCTGGCCTTTTGGTGGTAAAAGTGTATCAGCACAAGATGCTGCTCAGGCTTTTAAAGTTATTGAAAAGGATGGGAAATATACACTCACCTTTGCCCCTACCAATCAGAAAGTAAAAAGAGCGGCACCGGGCGGTGAAGGTTTGGTAGTAGACCATTTCAATAAAGCCGCTATTGAGCGTTATCTCCAAACCTTTAAAGACGCTTTCGGGCAAAAAAAATATCCTGTCCGTGCTTTTTATAATGATTCTTACGAAGTATATGGAGCTAACTGGACAGCTAATTTCTTTCAACGATTCAAAGAATTAAGAGGATATGATTTGCAGGAAAATCTGGATGTTCTAGCCAAAGAAAAAGCCGAAACCGAAAGAGAAAAACTTATCTGGGGCGATTATAACGAAACACTTTCTGATATTCTTCGGGATGATTTCACTAAAACCTGGGTTGGTTGGTCGAAACAACAAGGTAAAATTACCCGCAATGAAGCGCATGGTTCACCTGCCAATATTTTAGATTTGTATGCCATTGCCGATATTCCTGAAACGGAGTTTTTCGGTAGCAAGCCATATGATATTCCTTTGTCGCGTATTGACCCTGATTATGAAGAGAAACGCTTTGGTGTACCAGATGCCCTGGTAGTTAAATTAGCTTCTTCTGTATCAAATGTTATGGGTAAAAAGCTGGTAAGTTCTGAAACGGCTACCTGGCTTGCCAATCATTTTAAAGTATCGCTTTCACAGGTCAAACCTATTATAGATGAGTCGTTTATCGGGGGAGTAAATCATATTTTTTATCATGGACTCCCCTATTCACCACCCAATGAGCCATTTCCGGGTTGGTTGTTTTATGCCTCTACCAATTTCAATCAGCAAAGCCATTTCTGGGAATACCTGCCAGAGTTGAACAATTATATTGCCCGTTGTCAGGAAAAGCTGCAACATAGCAAGCCGGATAACGATATTCTGATGTATTTTCCTTTCTATGACTTATGGCAATCGGTAGGGAATAAGACTAAAACGCATGCCATTGATGTACATGCCATCATGAAAGATGGTATGCTGAAATCAGCGTTTGGAGATGCCTGTAAGGAGTTAATTAAGCATGGATATAGCTTTGACTTCATTTCTGATTTACAGCTAAAGAATTCGCAAATTGCCAATAAACAGCTAATCACACAAGGAAAACAAGCTTATAAAGCAATCGTAGTTCCCCCAATTCAATATCTTCCGGTAGAAACATTGGCTTATCTGGAAAAGTGTAAAAGCGCAGGCATACCCGTATTCTTCATTAACCAGTTACCTAAATCGACTACTGGTTTTCATAATTGGAACGCTCGACAAAAGCAATTTGAGCAGATTTTATCCAAATTGAGTAATGCAGTTAGCCAAAATATTATTGAGAGTTTGAAAGTTGCTAAAATCAGGCAGGAGAATATGGCTGAGTCGGGTTTATCATTTATCCGCAAAAAAAACTCAAAAGGCACGATTTACTTCGTCAGTAATTTAGGCAAGCAGTTTCAGCAAGGAAATATTCAGTTAGCTACTTCGGCACAAGCAGTCAGGTTGTACGACCCACTTCATCAGAAAAGTACCTGGGTGAGTGTTAAAAAAATCAGCAATAATCTAATAGAAATACCTTTGTCGCTTTCTGGGGGAGAAAGTGTATTTATTGAAACTTTTAATCAAAAGCCACAAAATGTAAAAATTTCACCCATTAAAACAGCAGGGGAAACAATAGCACTAAAAGGCAATTGGAAAGTAGATTTTGTAAAAGGTCAGCCATTCATTCCAAATTCATTTCAGACAGATAGCCTGCAATCATGGGTAAATATGAGTGATTCAACCGCTCAGTATTTTAGCGGAACTGCACGCTATGAATTGCTATTCAGTTTAGACAAAAGCCAGATTAAAAACGGCTATTTAGATTTAGGAGATGTAAGAGAAATGGCAACTGTGAAGCTCAA
>CBIHRH010000189.1:0-8279 GCA_966212365.1 uncultured Emticicia sp.
ACTCTTTGGGTTCTGGAACATCCCGTGGATGAAGATGATCGTTTTCATTTTTACTGTCTTTGGTTTTAAGTAGGGGTAAATAGCAAAAAAGCATTCCATCTGAAATCATTTTTATATGTTTATTGGCTATACTTCTGATCCATCATCATACGTTTAATTGATAGATAAATACTCTATTACTTACAAATCAGCTGCTGACGATGAGAAAAATACTTTTACTATTATTCAGTTTAACCTATTATTCTTCATTTGGTCAGCCATCCGTTTCTCAATCTATTTCTTATATCAATTCAGATTCTTCTGATACCAAATATCTCCATCAATCCTTTAATCATTTTAAGTACAATCCGGTCATTGATAGTTTAGAAGTAGTTTTAGGGACGAAGCTCGAAAATATTATCGGTTGCCTATCACTATTAGCAATAGATTCACAAGAACACCTGTTGAAAACATTAGAAAGAAATATGGTTTTAGAAAGGCTTCGTGAATTATCAGAAAAACTCTTTCAACAAGGTACACCTATTGTAATTCTTGATTCAGGTATGAATAGTGTGGCACATGCACGAAGACTTAATGATGAAGAGAAATTTCTCTATGTGAGTCTGGGTAACTCATGCCTCTCATTTGAAGATTGGGAACAAGGATTAGCTGTGTTTAATCATTCTACACATGTTTTAGTAAGGGCTAAATAAAACGTAACAAATTCATCATTCTGAGGAAAAAAACACACAATATCATGTACTTTCTCCCTATCAAAGGCTAGCTGGCACATAGTTTTTACTTACATTAGCGTTGAGAATCAAACGAGAACAGAGGTTATGGCAACGTTAAAAAACAAACATAACGAAGAAACAAAGCCGGTCTCGTATCCGGGACTTGGCAATAGAAATATGGATTCGAAAAATCCAAATACCGGAAGTGCAGAACGTAGTTCTAAGCTTTCAAATTCCGACAATGCCAAACAGAAAAACCAGTAATGGTTAAGATTCAAACAGTAAGCATCCGGAATTATACATAAATGTGATGGAACGCAGTTCTTACAACAATTGAGTTGCCTATTAGACTCTCTTTGGTAATTGTGCATTTCATCACATTTGTTATTTTATATATGGTTCTAACTGGTTATCCTTGAATGCTTTTTCTTCATCTTCAGTAATATAAGCAAATATTTTTATCTGCCCGTTAAGTATCTGCACCAGATAAAACACATTAAATTCAATACTTATTTCAGATTTATCCTTTTTAATAATATCAGTTTTCCAGTAAATCTTTACTAATGAGTGCCATTCATTTAGTAGATTAATTTCTTTTTTTACTATTTTCATTGATTGCGTGCCCACGCTTTTATAAAAGGCATAGCCTTTTTTTGTATTGATTTTAAATTCCTCATCATTTTTACCACAAATAATACCCTTCGGACTAGCCTCAACAAAGCAATCGGCAAAAGCATGTGCTGTTGCATCAACATCCACCTTATCTGTAGTTATGGCATCATTGAATCGTTTTTCGTAAGCATCGAAAAACTCCTCTAATTTCTGATTGATTGTATCCATCATATTTTATGCTATTAGTTTAAAGTAGATTCACCTATGCGTCAAGAGAAAAGAGAATTTTATAATTTATACAATTAGTCTGATTTTAATTCACAACTACGGCGTCAATACATTGTTTAAATGCACTTAATATCAGCAACTTATTATATCTCACAAAAAATATTCTTTCTCTTGCTTATCCAGTAAGCTCATTTTCAGATAAACTACTTATATAAGAGATTGTTAAAAAAATGTATTCTTTCATACAAAAAGCACAAGCTACCGCAGCCTAATAATATTTAAAACTGATAGGATTTATTGACAATTATCATTTAGTTTAGCTCTCAAAGATTGAACTTAGCCATTTTATAAGCATTAATTACCCTGCATTATATTTCAATTATTACCTGATGATATGGATGCTGATATAATTGAGGGGATTTTAAAAGGGGGTAGAGAAAGACAAAAATACGAGAACAAACTCTACGAAAAGTATCTGTACTTCATTATACAATCACTGTCTCTAAATCTCTACGTGAGGCGTCTGCTCCCCAACAATGAGAGAGAGATTTTTTACCCTTCTCTATTGTTGGGTTGGACCGCCGATGCGGAAGAGCATAGATGGAGTTCTTCCATTAATTATTTTGTTAAAAATCCTTTTGAAACAATCACTTATAATTCCAAATAATCTTCCGCCATACCTTGCATATTATTATTTCTTAATAAAAAAATAATAGCATTTTTTCTATAGTTTTAGCTTTAGTTTCCGTCTTTTACGGCGTGAAGTCTTGAGGACGGAATCGTTGTGTAGGATATTTTGCATAGGAGTTTTCTAATTGTTTTAATTGAATTCATCTGATGTTTCATATCTAATCTATCATTTAAAATGCTAATCAATGAAAAAATCAGTACAGTTTATCTATCTTTTGTTAATCCTTCCACTCGCTTGTTTTGCTCAGAAAGAAAGAAAAATCCAACACCCAAAAAATATTATTTTGTTAATAGGCGACGGTATGGGCACTGCTCAAATCTTTGCCGGAATCGCCGCCAATAAGGCCCTATTGAATATTGAAAGAAGTAAGGTTATAGGCTTTCATAAAAATCAGCCTACCAGTGGTTTCATCACAGATTCGGCAGCGGGTGCTACTGCTTTTGCCACCGGAGAAAAAACTTATAATGGTGCCATTGGCGTAGATAAAGACAAAAAAAGCCTGACTACTATTCTGGAAGTTGCCGAGCAAAAAGGCCTTGCTACAGGCCTGGTTGCTACCTGCAATATTACCGACGCCACTCCATCTTCATTTATTGCGCATCAGCCTGCAAGAGCAATGATGGATGAAATTGCCACAGATTTTCTTAAAACTGATATTGACGTTTTTATTGGCGGCGGTCGCAAGCACTTCGCCCAACGCAAAGACGGTAAGAATCTGGTTGAAGACCTGAAAGTGAAGAATTATCAGATTGCCAACTCAATTGAAGAAGTGCAACAGGTTAAATCGGGCAAACTGGCTGGTTTTCTTGCTGATGAAAACCCGGTTAAAATATCAGAAGGCAGAGGCGACCAGCTATTGGTTTCATTTCAAACAGCCTTGAATATCCTGAACCAAAACAAAAAAGGTTTTTTTATGATGACAGAAGGTTCACAGATTGACTGGGGTGGCCATGCCAATGATACCCAGTATATCGTGAACGAAATGCTTGATTTCGATAAAGCCATTGGAGCGGCTTTTGATTTTGCCGACAAAGATGGTAATACATTGGTGATTATCACAGCCGACCACGAAACAGGTGGCTTCTCTATCAATGGTGAGAAAGATGGCGTGATAGACGGCAAGTTTACTACTAAAGGACATACCGCTGTGATGATTCCGGTATTTGCTTATGGCAAAGGAGCAGAATTATTTTCAGGTATCTACAACAACAACGACATCTTCCACAAAATGCTGAAGGCATTTAATTTTAAGTAAGAACAAATAAAATTCAAAAAAATCAGGATAGACCAACGGTTGTTTGGTCTATCCTGATTTTTTTGATAGTTTATTAACCAGTGTTAACTTCTAAAGTATATGCAATAGCTAATCATACTTATCCTGACAGATAATGATCACAATTCATAGAATACATGAGAGAGTCAATATTAGTTAAATACTATTTGCATGATGAGCATCCATTCTTTGTCGATGAATGAGACAGTTAAGAAGATGTGTACAAAAGCCGAATAAAAACACCCATTATCTGTCGACAAAGGCCAAAACCAATACTTTCTGCAATTTCATCTTCCTGGCTTCTTACTTCATCTATTCTCCGATTTTCTTAAAAAAATACCATATACCTTTGACTCAACAAATCAAAATCATTAACATTTAAAATATTAATACAATGAAAAAGTCATTCTTAATTCTGGCACTTAGTTTATTAACAGTAGGTTTTAGTTTTGCCTCTACCGAAACTCCATCTACCAAATCAGATCCAAAAATCGCAGTTCAGGATATCAGCAATTTGCGTTTGAAAGTATTATTTGATAAAGTAGCTAAAAGCACTGCAAGTGTAGAAATCTATAATTCAAAAGGTGATGTTTTTTATCAGGACCTTAGCGAAACCGATAAACCATTGGTATTAAATGTTTCTCATCTGGACGATGGCGCCTATACTTTATCAATCAGTTCCGGAGAAGATACATTAACCTACGATTTCAATATTGAGAGTCAGGTAACACGTGTAGCAGTTTTAAAAAGCAAGTAATCGGATGTGTGAATGGAATAAGGGCAAGGGGCTTAGTACCTTTGCCCTTTTGTGTTTTTTGATCAAAAAATTGATTAGACGTGTAAAAAGCCAAAAGGTCACATTTTTTCTAATTTTTTTTATCCAAGCCCTCTTCAGCATGATTGTTAATCTGGTAAACTGAATTTTCTTTGATATACTGATTAGGCACAACGCCGAATCTTTTACTGAATATCTCGGCAAAGTAAGATACTTTCTGGAAGCCTACGGCATAAGCTACTTCTTTTACAGTCCTGTATTTACCTCTTTCCAGGTATTCTCTGGCAATCTGTAATCTTACCTCCTGCAGATATTGATTAGGTGATAGACCCGTCAATGACTTGACCCTGACAAATAACGCTGCCCGGCTGATATTCATTTGTTCGGTCATGTCCATGATGGAATAGTCAGTTTGTAAGGCGCCTTTTTTTACTGCCATCTCAAACCGGCTGAGCCACTTGGCATCAAACTCACTCATTTTAATAGCCGTAGGCTTTTCCTCAACAGGCTCTTCTGTTTCTAGTATGGGTTCGCCAGTGGCTATTAATGTGGCGAATTTTTGTCTTTGCTGGTAGTTGTTGATTAAATTATGTGTTCTGGCCAGTAGCTCTTCTACAACAAAAGGTTTTGTCAGGTAATCATCTACACCTGTTTTCAGTGCCATTAATTTGTCTTCTAATGCTGCTCTGGCGGTGAGCATCAAAACAGGAATAGAGCGTAATGCTTCATCATTTTTAAGTTTTTCCAATAGCTGAAATCCATCCATTACGGGCATCATTACGTCTGATATAATCAGGCTTATGGCATGATTCGTCTGTAATATCTCCAGAGCCTTTTGTCCGTTGTTTGCTATTAATAGCTTGTATTTATCAGTCAGGATACTTTGTTGAAACAACTGCATATCTTCGTTGTCTTCCACTATTAAAACGGTTGGTTTTTCTATAGCCGGACTTTCATCTGCCAAATCTTCAGAAATGCCAAGTGGTGGAATAGTTTCTGTAATGCCATCGTCTTCTTCTGTCGATACTATTTCTTTGCTTTCTTTTAGAGGAAATACCAGATAAAAAGTGCTGCCCAGCCCGAGTGTACTTTCGACTGTAAGCGTACCTCCCCACAAACTGGCGAGTTCTTTAGACAAAGCCAGGCCAATACCTGTACCTCCCTGCAATTGGGTTTCAGGTGCTTTAGACTGATAATATTTATCGAAAATATAAGGTAAGTCGGTGGGGCTAATTCCATAGCCTGTATCCTGAACTTTTATGTGGATATGGTGACTGATTGCCGAGATTTCTAATAGAATGCTTCCTCCTACTGGGGTAAATTTTAAAGCATTGGCTAATAAATTATTGAGTATGGTCTCGTATTGTTGAATATCGAGCAGAACATTTAAATCCGGCGGGCAATTATTCTGAAACTTCAAATCTATTCCTGAATGGTGTGCCTGCGATTCAAAACCAGAAACAATGCGCTGAGTTAACAGGTGAAGTTGCACGGTTGTTTCATGCGTTTCGAGTTTGCTGGCTTCCAGTTTTGACAAGTCCAGAATCTCATTGACCATTTTCAACAGTTTTTCGCTGTTGCGCTGCATGATTTTTAGAAAATGTGCAATTTCGGGGTCATTTTTTTTCTTTTTATAGAGTTGGTTTAATGGTCCTAAAATGAGGGTGAGTGGGGTGCGTAATTCGTGGGAAACATTGACAAAGAAGTTTGATTTCAGCCTGTCGAGCTGGCGTAAATCATGTGCTTGTTTTTCGATGGTTTTCTTATCAGACTGTATTTGTATGGTGCGTAGGCTGACCTCCTTCTCTAACAGCTCATTCTCCTTTTTCAGTTGATTCGTTCGCCATTTCAGGTACCAGTAAATACCTATTATGCCCAATAAAACAAGTCCGGTTATAAACCACCATCGGAGATAAAAAGGCGCAAGTACTTCAATAGGAATACTGATTTCGTTTTTTGCCCACTGCCCGTTAGGCAATTGGGTTTTCAGGTGCAGTACATATTTACCTACCGGAAGCCCGTTAATCTGTAAATGATTATCAACCTGAAATACCCAGTTTTCCTGCCAGTTTTCAATACGATAGGCATAGAGTTTCTGTCCGTCGAGATTAAAGTTTAATGAGGAAAATGTGATGGCAAAAGCTTTATCTTCAGGATTAAGTTCTATAGTCCTTTTCTCGAGAAAATCGCTGATATGGTCAATCATCTGCCCCTGTTTTACGTCCATTATCTGAAAACCCGTGATTTCAAAAGGGGGCTCGTTATTTTTATCAGTTTTCACAAAATCTTTCGGATGAAAAACTGTGATTCCATTCAGACCACCAAAATATAAAGTGCCGTCAGGAGCCTGAAAATGTGAAGGATAATTAAATTCTTCGTGGGTGATTCCGTCTTTAGGCAGGAAGGTTTGTACATTGAAACTCGATTTATTAAACTTCATAATGCCATAATCACTGCTCATCCACAAATTTCCGTAATCATCTTCGTAAGCACAATAGATAACATCGTGCGAAAGACCATCTGCCAATCCAAAAGTCCTGGATTCACGTGTCTCATAATTCCAGCGAATTAAGCCGCCCCCACGTGAAGTGAGCCAATAAACGGCTTTATCCTGTTTATCATGCCGGATAAACCAGATATTATCGACAGGCAAACGGTGCCTTGGGTCAGACGCATCTTTATGGAATCTTTCGGTTATACCTTTGGCAGGGTCTAAAATAAAAAGCCCGATGGTTGTGCCTAACCATATTTTCCCGGTCGCATCGTCGTAGATGGTATATACCCTATTTTTAGCTAATTCTTTAAATTGGTTATACTGGGTAAAAGGTATTTCTTTTCCGGCAATCGGGTCGAAAGCTACCAGCCCTTCGTCTCTACCTAACCAAAAAACACCATTTTTATCTTCGTAGGCGCAAATTTCAGTGTTATTGGTATTTTTTAGTGCAAAAACTTCTGGTTTTAATGAAACAGAGTCGTATTTGTTTAAAGTAAAATTGCTCGACCATACATTACCTCGCTTATCTTTCCAGATAGCCATCTGAGAATTCAACGGTTTCTGGTTGAATGTGGATGTAATAAATGTTTTTTGCTTACTGAGCTTATCATATACCACTACTCCATTATCCTGAGTGGCACACCATAGCCGATTCTTATCTACATAGATACCCCTTACACTTAGTTTTGTTGCTTCTGATGCATCCTGTACACTAAAAACCGATGAAAACTGACTTTTGGAAACATTTAACAGATATAGCCCTTCGGCTGTTCCAATAAAAAGTGTCCCATTTTTATTCAGGTATACCCCTACTGTTTTTTTAAATTCGGCAACAGGCAAATTATCAATAGCGATGATTTTTTCAGTGTCAGGATTAAATATGGCTACACCCAACGAATGGATAACCCAATACAAGTTTTTGGGTTTATCATAAATAATCACCAGATGTTTTTCGTAAGGTTTAAAGTAAGCCGGAGCGACGAACTGATTTTCGTTTATGATTTTCTGAACTACTTTTTTTGAAACATACCTGTCGGATGGTTCATAACCTGATACTTTCCCTTCGCCAAGCACTACATTGGCACTTAGATTAGGGCCTGTCATTTTTCTCAGTATTTTGCCAGTCAGGTCAATTTCGGTTAGCTCTGTAGTATTGGCATTTAGCTGATAGCAGGCTAAAAAAGTTTCATCCGGGGTTTCAGTAATTGAGGTATAATCTTCTACACCAAGGAGTTTGAAAATTCTGTAAAAATTCCCATTGCCATCATAGCGCCAGATTGTTCCATCTCGTGTAGTAATTATTTTGAGCAGGTCAGATTCTTTCTGCCAGTAGAAAACGATGTCAGTTACGGAGAAAGGGAGTTTTTTCCCGAACTTTTCTTCAAACGGAAGCACTTTCTGGGTTTCGGGATTCAGGATATCAATATTCCGGCAAATAGCGCCCTCACTTTCAAAAATCCAGATATTCCCCTCTTTATCTTCCTGAGTAGCAG
>CBIHRH010000190.1:0-8237 GCA_966212365.1 uncultured Emticicia sp.
AATCGCACCAGTGCGCCGATGTGGGATTTGATGATGAAAAATATTTATTCGTTAGGCGTGCCAGGTGTAGGTAAACAAGGTTTCCAATTAAGACTTATTTATAAAGACGACCGTACGGGAATCGATAATCCAAACTTACAGGAAGGGAAAACACTAAAAGATGTTCCTTTAGTAAGAGTGATGAATATGGATAACCTGAATCCGAATAATGACCCTCAACCGGGTGGAGATGGTAACTTTGACTTTATTGAAGATATAACGATAGACTCTAAAATGGGGAAATTGATTTTCCCGGTGCTTGAGCCTTTTGGATCACATTTGGCATCAAAATTTGCCATTGATGAGCAAATATTGAAGGATAAGTATGTTTTCAACGAATTATATCGTACTACTTTAGCTGATGCCCAGCAGGTAACTACTAAAAACAAGTTCTTTATCAGAGGTAGTTTACAGGCAAGCAGTAATTCTGATATTATGTTGCCGCTAGGAGCATCAGGTCAATCAGTAAGAATCTTTGCAGGGGGTGTACAATTACAAGAAGGTGCAGATTATACAATTGAGCCACAACTAGGTAGAATTAAAATCCTTAACCAGAGTGTGCTTAATTCGGCTAGACAAATCAGAATTGAATGGGAACGCCCTGATTTATTTAATACGCAAATCAGAATGATGTTAGGTACGAGGTTAGATTATAACCTTAGCAAAGACATTCATATCGGGGCGACTGCTATGACCCTTCGTGAAAGCACACCTGCCTTTATGACACGTATTGCCATCGGTCAGGAACCTGTCAATAATACCATTGTTGGTCTTGACATTAATTATCGAAAAGATGCCAGATTCCTGACCCGATTATTAGATGCGCTTCCTTTGATTCAAACCAAAGAAATGTCATCAATCCAGTTTACAGCAGAATATGCCAAGCTATTCCCGTCTGTGAATAATAAGCGCATTAATGGCAATGCCATGATTGATGATTTTGAAGCAACCCGTAACATCAATGATCTGACACGCCAACCTACCAGATGGCGACCTGGTAGTGCTCCCGAAGCATACAGAGGAAGTGATACTGGCTTTGATTACAATTATAAAAGAGGTAAAATTTCAGTTTATACAGTTGACCAAACTACTTTTTTGGATGGAGGTTTTGGTGGAGCTGGAAATGTTTTGCCTCCCGAAGTACAGGAAGCTGCTAATGGCAATATATACGAAAGAGCGTTCAGACCACAGGAGATTTTCCCTGGTCGGTCTATTCCCACCTTTAGCGAAGGAGTCCCTGTCAATGTATTAGACGTGTCTTATTTTCCATCAGAAAGAGGTATGTATAATTACAACCCTAATCTGACAAATGACGGCTATTTGCCAAATCCAAGGCAGAACTTTGGCTCAATCATGAGAGGAATTACCGCTGATAATGACTTTGATAATGCCAATACGGAGTACATCACTTTCTGGATGCTCGATCCATTCAAAGATGTTATCAGAGATGGCTCTCCGAACGGGAATAAAAGTAATACTACAGGAGGTAAACTCAAATTTCATTTAGGCGACATTTCAGAAGATTTCATTCCTGATGGCAGAAATAGCTTTGAAAATGGTCTTCCGGCCAACGAAGCAGTATCAGATCAGTCAAAACCGGATCAAACTCCCTGGGGATTTGTACCAAAAGTACAATTTATGACTGATGCTTTCGATAACCAACCAGGTTCGAGGGAAAAACAAGATGTAGGTTTAGATGGACTAAGTAATTCACAAGAAAGGACATTCGGTCATATAGCGACATACTTAAATAATCTTAATATCAGTCCTGCTGCTAAGGCAAAAATAGAAGAAGACCCTTCCGGTGATGACTTTAAATTCTTTACTGATCCTACTTTTACAGCACAGCAATCATTAACCGAACGTTACAAAAACTACTTAGGTGTTGAAAACAACTCCCCTCAAAGTAATGCTAATTCAACTACCAGCCCGACATTAGCTAACTCTGTAACCCCAGATAAAGAGGATATAAACGCTGATAATACCATTAATGATGTTGAGAATTTTTATGAGTATGAAATAGACCTGACACCTAGCAGAATGAATGTAGGTTCTGGTTTTATTGTTGATCAGGTAACAGTACCAAATACTCAGGCAACCTGGTATTTGTTCCGTGTTCCTGTAAAGCAATTCACACGTAAATTTGGTGATATTAACGGTTTCAAATCTATTCGCTTCATGCGAATGATGCTTACTGATTTCCAACAGCCGGTAATATTACGTTTTGCCTCTCTTCAATTAGAATCAAACCAGTATCGTATATACGATAAAAGTCTTACTCAAACAGGCTTAACCGAGGTACCAGAACCCTATGATGCTAAATTCAAAATGGGTGTAGTGAGTATTGAAGAGAACGGTTGTGCTGATGATGGACAGAGCTGTAATATCAAAGAAGGTAAAACTCCTTATAAAGTACCTCCAGGATTCATCAGAGACCAGGATATTACCCAGCAACAGTTTAACGTAAAATTCAATGAGCAATCAATGTCTTTGGCCGTTACGAACTTGCGGGATGGTGATTCAAGAGGAGTATTCCGCAATACACGTGTAGATATGCTTAATTATAAAAGATTGAGACTATTTATCCACGCCGAAAACGAAGCAAATGATGAAAAAACAATAGGTGGTGCCTTTATCAGAATTGGTACTGACTTAAGCCAGCATTATTATGAGATTGAAATCCCTCAATTAAAAATTACACCTAATGGATCGATTGATGAAAATGTAATCTGGCCTAAGGAGAACTTTATTGATGTATCTCTGCAAGATTTAGTAGCACTCAAAGGTGAGCGAAACCGCAAAGCACAGACGATTACAGTACCTTATTCGGGAACTGCGGTTGGAACTGTGGAAGATGGAACTGATGGCAATAATTATAAAATAACAGTATTAGGAAATCCGGATTTAAGTGCTGTAATGACTGTTATGATTGGTTTGAGGAATCCAAAATCTGCAGATGAGCAACCTGTTACTTATACAGTCTGGTTGGATGAATTGCGTGCCTATGGATTTGACCAGACATCTGGAGATGCCGGGCTTTTAGCAGCCAATATAAAATTAGCTGACCTAGCCACTGTTTCGATTAATGCCAACTTAAAAACCTTTGGTTTTGGTGGTGTTCAGGATAAAATTTCAGAAAGAGCGCGTGAGACTGGTAAAGGAATCGGAATTGCATCCAATGTTGAAGTAGATAAGTTTTTCCCTGAAAACTGGGGTTTAAAAATTCCTTTCTTTGTCAATTTTGACCAACAAACTGTTACCCCTCATTTCAATCCGCTTGATCCTGATATGCCGCTTGAAAATGCGCTGGCAAATATTGATGACCCAATCAAACGCGAAGCCTACAGACGAATGGTGGTTGACAATAATACGAGAAAGGGTTTTAATTTCTCTAATGTGCGAAAAATAAAAACCAAAGAAGGATCACTACCGCATTTTTATGATGTTGAGAACTTCTCATTTACTTATGCACAGAATAATGTAAACCGAAGTAATATATTGATTGACGATTATTCACTCAACCAGTATAAAGGAGGATTTACCTATCAATATCAACCAAAGCAGATTAATTGGGAGCCATTCAAAAATAATAAGAGCCTTGAGCGTCCATTCTTATACTGGCTAAAGGATTTTAACCTCTCTCCTTTGCCAACAGTTATGGCGTTCAGAACAGATTTTGATAAGAGCTTTGCAAGAACATTGCTGAGAAATGCAGATTTAACTACTGATGGTGTGCAACCTTACTTTGAGAAGTATTTCTTAATGAATCGTTTTTATGATTTGCAATGGAACCTTACCAAGAGTATTCTGTTTAACTATACGGCTACTATGAATGCCATTGTAGACGAACCATATGGAGATATAAACACAGAACAAAAAGCGCAGCAA
The DNA here is from genome assembly GCA_966212365.1 of uncultured Emticicia sp. Classification (GTDB taxonomy): domain Bacteria; phylum Bacteroidota; class Bacteroidia; order Cytophagales; family Spirosomataceae; genus Emticicia. The sequence continues at coordinate 3,928 of CBIHRH010000190.1, forward strand.
TTGCGCCAAAGTATTCTTAGTTTTGGTCGTGCAAAGAATTTTTATCAAGAAATGCGATTCACTTATCGCCTGCCTTTAGATAAGTTTTTCTTGCTTGACTGGGTGACAGCCGATGCTAAATACAATAATAACTTTGGTTATCAGGCAATAGCGCTGAATATTATGGATGAAGACTCTATACCTTTTGGTAATACAATAAGGAATGGAAGAGACAGAGGTATCAGAGGTAAAATTGATTTTGTCAAGCTTTATAATAAAGTTAAGTATCTGAAATTTGCCAATAGTCCAAATCCTGAAAGAAAGAGATTTACCCGTAATCCTGGCGATGATGAAAACATTGAAATTCCACCAAGTAATGTAGCCAAAGCTTTCACCAGATTGCTGATGGCTGTGAGAGGAATTGATTATGATTACTCCATTGTAGAAACAACTCTATTGCCTGGCTTTATGCCATCACCCAAGTTTTTTGGATTGAGCCCTGATGGTGCCCCTGGCTTAGGTTTTGTATTGGGGAATCAATATACAACAGAAAGTGATTTTAAACGTGTAAATGGTAATTTTCAGGAGTTTGCGGCTTCTAAAGGTTGGTTATCAAAAACCAAAACACAAACACAACCATTTGTTCAGACCAAACAGAAGAAATTCTCTTATCGGACTACTATTGAGCCATTCAAAGACTTCAGAATGCAGATTAGTGGTAATTTCAGTCGTGGAGATAGCTATCAGGAATATTATATAGTTGACTCCTTAGGAAGATATAGCAGCACAAGTCCGGTTCGGAATGGCAATTTCAGCACCTCATTCTGGTCTTTTAATACTTTTTTTGCCCGCATGACAGAAAAAGATATTAAGAATAATTACCATTATGAAATCTTTGAAAACATGCGCAGCTATCGTCAGTTTTTTGCTGAAAAGCTTACTGCCTTAAATCCGAATAAAGAAGGGGTTTATGATAAAAACTCTCAGGATGTTCTGGTTCCGGCATTTATTGCTGCGTATAGCGGTAAAGGCACCAAGCTAGACCTTAATAAATTCCCGTTCTCGAAAGGTTTCAGGTTCCCGATGCCTAACTGGCGAATTGATTATGGCGGTTTAGCCAATCTGGCACCATTCAACAAGATGTTCAGTTCCATTTCAATTAGTCATAGCTATAGCTCAACTTACAGTGTGGGTAACTTCACTTCATCACTAGATTATGGTGCAGCGGTGGTTAATTTTATGATAATGGATTATCCATATTCAAATGCTTCAAAAACTACTACGGTAGATGTACTGATAAACGACCAATACGTCAAACAAAAACAGTTTGTTCCGGTATTTGTCATGAGCACTGTTACGTTGGAAGAAAAATTCCAGCCATTTATCGGAGTTCAGTTTACGACTAAGAGTAAAATTACCGGTAGATTTGACTGGAACAGAGAACGTAGAGCGGCATTGAACCTTTCTAACTCCCAGGTAGCAGAGTACAGTAGTTCTGATTTTGTATTCAATTTCGGCTTTAAAAAGAATGGTGTAAAACTACCTTTGAGAGGAAGGGACGGCAAGGTAATCACACTGAAAAATGACCTGAATCTCCAGTTTGCTTTTACCATTCGTGATGTAAAAGCTATTCAAAGGCGTCTGGATGGAGACCCACAACCAACGCAGGGCAATTACAACTTACAATGGGGTCCGAGAATTACTTATCAGGTAAACAAAAGAGTGCTCCTGAATTTCTATGTTGAGCACATGAATAACAGACCTTTTGTAACCAACTTCTCGTATCCAAGAAAAACTACAACTGGTGGTATAAACGTAAGATTCAGCCTATCAGACCAATAAGATCCAAATTATTGCTTATATTAGAGGGTTATTGTTTAAGAGCAATAACCCTCTATTTTTTTCGACAATTCTTATGAACATCATTATTATTGGTGCTACTACCGGCATAGGCAGGGCTTTGGCTGAATTATATATTAACCAAGGCCACGAAGTAACTATCACCGGGCGGAGAAAGGCATTATTAGAAGAAATACAAAGTACTTACCCTAATCAGAAAATACATATAGAGACCATGGACGTGGCAGATACTGATAATGCCCGGATGATTATACAAGCTTTGGCAGACAAAAATGATGGTTTTGATAAGGTTATCATCAATGCAGGTGTAGGCTTTGGAAAAGCTAGTTTTGAAGAAGAAATAAAAACTATAGATACCAATGTAACAGGATTTATCGCAATTGCGCAGTGGGCTTATAACTATTTCAAAGCCAAAGGTAGTGGACATATTATTGGTGTCTCGTCTTTAGCCGCTTTACGCAGTAGCCCTTATGCACCGGAGTATCATGCATCTAAGGCTTTCGTTTCCAGTTATATGCAAGGATTACGTCTGAGGTCGGTCAAATACAAACATCATATCACGATAACGGATATTCGTCCCGGATTTGTAGATACGCCCATGACTAAACAAAATAAAGGAATGTTTTGGGTAGCTACACCTGAGAAAGCCGCTAAACAAATTGCAGATGCCGTCGAATCTAAAAAAAATGTAGCCTATATTACGAAAAGGTATTTTTTATTAGCAATTTTGATAAAACTATTCCCTGAATGGCTATATGCCAAAATCCTCTGATATGAAAAGCAGTACTCTACTATTTATACTTTTGGTTATACTCTCTTCATGCAATAAAAATGAGGATTTGGATATATGTCAGCTAGAGAAATTTGTTCAGGAAAACCCTCTTAATAAGTCATTTCATTATGATTATATTACCCTGAAAGATAGACGAATAGAAAAATTCTTTAGTTGCGATATTAACGCCAATAAAGATACCTTTAACAAGGCCGTCGTGTTTTTTGAATATAATGCTAAAGGTCAGGTAAAGGCTGTCAGAGATGATGCGAATCCCAAGAATATTAAGAGATATGATGCCAACCTTGATAGTAAAGGTAATGCAATAAAGATTACCCAGAGCACTAACGGTAATATTGAAGATGAGATTGAAGTAGAATATGACTCTAAGAACAGGCCTGTTTCAATCAACAGTCGATATTTATTAGGAATCAACAGAAGCATTGAATATGATAATGCCGGAAATCCTTATAATGTTTTCAGGGCTGATATCGCCACCACGCCTACCATAGCAGAACATACTTTTGATGATAAACGAAATTTCTTCTCGGGCATTCCGGAAATAAAATTTTACTGGATTGTTCGCCCATTGAATTCATTCTTACCTTACGGCGACCATAATATTGTTTCAACTAAGGTCTATCTTTTAGACGGCACACAGTTTAAAGAATCAACCAATCAAAATACAAAAAGGGAGTTGGTGTATAATGATAAGGGTTTTCCTGAATCAGTAAAAATTATCCGGCAAGACTTATCAAGTACTGTATCGAATATATCTACATTCGCCTATAAATGTCAATAGGTTGAGCGGCTTTTTAATAGAGCTTCTGCCACAATTAAGTCTTCTGGGGTAGTAATTTTGATATTTTCGTATGAACCATCTATCAGATTTATTGGGTATCCCGCAAATTCTAATACACTGGCACAATCAGTAAAAAAACTTTGTTCCTCCACTTCAAATGCTTTTTTGATAATTTTAGATTGAAAAGTTTGCGGGGTTTGCATCAAGCGGAATTTTGTTCTTTCTACTGCTTTATTTTCCTGCTTCTCTCCTACTTCACGAATAGAATCTTTTAGCTGAACGCTTGTCACTGCATTGCCTAGCCTATCAGCAATTTTGAATGATTGCTCTATTATTTCTACACTAATCAAAGGTCTAACCCCATCATGCACGGCCACAAGGCCACTCGCATCTACATGAGCAAGCCCATTTTTCACAGATTGAAAACGGCTCTGCCCACCTACTACAATTTTGATTGAATGAAGCTCTGTAATACTTAAAGATTGCTTCACTACTACTTCATGCCAATATTCAATATCCTTTTCAGGTAATACCAGGATAATATTTACATCACTAATTTTCAGGAATTGTTCTATGGTATGCAGTAAAATAGGTTTTCCGGCTAAAGATAAAAATTGCTTCGGTATCTCGCTACCCATGCGGCTGCCGCTCCCCCCTGCTACTAAGACTGCATATTTTTGTTTTTCCATAATATTAACTTAACTGATGAATAGGTTATAAACAAAACCGAGAAATGAAAGCAAGTTCATTTCCCGGTTTCAGAATAAAGCTTATATAGAATATTAAAGAATCAACATTACATCACCATAGGTAAAGAATTTATATTTTTCTTTAATGGCTTCCTGGTACGCATTCATGATTAATTCATAACCTCCAAAAGCACAAGCCATCATAATC
>CBIHRH010000191.1:0-8222 GCA_966212365.1 uncultured Emticicia sp.
GGTAAGGGAAATATTCGTCTTCTGATTCCAGAACACGGAAGTAAGTCTGATATTCATCCGGAACCCACGAGTCTTTACCAAACAGGATTCTGTCCTGACGTTTTTCGAAGAATTTCCTGGCAGTGCGTGGCTGACGACCCAATTCAGCAATTACGGCTCCGATTTCGGCATACATATTCGGGAAAGCATCCATGAGGCTATCCAGTTTTGCCAGATTATTTGGGTACCAACCCATGTGGGCGTTGATGAAGATAGTCTTGGGGTTTTTTCTGAAAACATTGTGTTGCTGCTCAATCAATTGTTCCCAGGTAAATTCTTTACCACCCGAAGCATCACGTTTACGGCCCGGGTGCGTTTTCAATTCCAGCCAACGTTCGTTTTGGGCATTCAATGGGTCCCAGAAAGAAGAAGGGTCTGCTGTATGAATTAATACCGGAATGCCCAACTCACCTGCTTTTTTCCAGATTGGGTCAATGCGAGGGTCATCTACCGGTACAATTTTGCCATTGTCTTTTACACTAAACCCTAAGCTTTTATAGATTTTCAAGCCTTTGGCACCACGTAGCTTTACATCGTCTTCCAAAGTTTTTACAGCTTTGGCTGTCCATCCAGGCTCGTTGATATTCGAGAAATCGATATTAGTGAAGATAGCAAAGCGAGTCGGATAATAGTTTTTTACAGCATCCAATTGCCTTACCAACCCTGCAGTACTTCTGGCCTCGTCCTGATTAAATCCACGTCCACTTAAATTGACCATAAGACCCATGTTCATTTTATCCATTTCTGTCACGAGCTTATTCAGATCTTCCTTGCCGTTCATTTCCCACTGGTGGTTGTGAATATCGATAAAAGGGAATTTTGCGCGTGTTATTGCCTTGCCGGGAACAATCAGTGTAGATTTAGGTTCATATTCTTCGAAAGTAACGGCTCCGGCGTTGTCTCCGATTTTTATTTGTTGAGCGAATAGCTGGCTGGTAGTTAGTAAAACAGTGGCGGCCAATGCAAACTTTTTCATTAATTATCTTAGGGAGTTTTATAAATGATTTATGCAATATAATCAAAAAGACAAAATTCCGATAGAAGAATGGTATCTTTCAATACCACAGCACTTAAATTGATGATAAAGTTCAATAAAAACTTATTTATCTACTAGTTTTATAGACTATAAATTAGTAATGGTCTCACGGAACGGCCACCTATTTTCAAATGAGCCTAACCTTATTTATAAAATAGATGTTAATTGAAGTAAGTATCAATTATATTCTTATTTTTATGTTTGGTTAATTATGCGCCCAACTCAGGAAGTCTGTGACACAAAACTATTATTGATCTAAAATTATGAAAAAGAAAAAACTCATTCTCTGGTCTTTACTGACATTATTCATTTTATCAATAACCTCTATTTTTATCTGCGATGCCATCATTAAAAACAATACCCAAGGGAAACTCTATTCAAATGTTAATGATATTCCATACAGAAAGGTTGGGTTGCTTTTGGGTACTGGCAGAAATAGTAAACTAGGAGGTTTTAACCCTTATTATTTTAACAGAATCAATGCCGCGGCAGATTTATTAAAAGCAGGTAAGATAAAATATCTGGTTATCAGTGGTGATAATAGCCGGAAAGACTATAATGAACCCGAAATGATGAGAGAAGATTTACTAAAGGCAGGAGTTGATTCTACCCGGCTCTATCTGGATTATGCCGGATTCAGAACTTTTGATTCGGTAGTACGGCTGAAAGAGGTTTTCGGCCAGGATTCTGTTACTGTTATCTCCCAATTATTTCACAATGAAAGAGCGCTTTATCTTGCTTCAAAAGAAGGAATCGTGGCCAATGGCTTTAATGCCAAAGACAGACCGGGAGGAGAAGGTTTCTATCTGAGAGAAAAACTAGCTAGAGTAAAAGTATTTGTTGATTATCTGATTGCTACCAAGCCTAAATTTTTGGGGAAGAAGGTGGTGATACCGGATTGATGTGTTTCTAGTAGAAACGATCAGTTCGCCGCCCGAGGCATGGTGTCTCGGGCGGCCTATAATTATAAGTCAGACTATCCATTAATTTTATCCACTCAAATCACATATATTGGATTGGGAATGCCTCTGGAGACGCCGCATGTCGCCTCTACGAAAATGAATTAATCCTTATAAATCAAAGCAATAGCATGCGCCTCCAATCCCTCTTTTCTACCCACAAACCCCATTTCTTCGGTTGTAGTAGCTTTGATGGAAATGCAGTTTTCGGGTAATCTGGTAACCTCTGCAATGGCCTTTATCATATCCGGAATATACTTGCCGATTTTAGGTTCCTGCAGACAAACGGTTGAATCGATATTACCGATTTTATAACCTTCTCTCTCCAGCATTTCTGCGACTATCTTTAATAGGATTTTACTGTCGATACCTTTCCAGCGGGGGTCGGTGTTTTTGAAGTGTTTGCCAATATCGCCCATAGCGGCTGCACCGAGCAGGGCATCGCAGATGGCGTGCAGAAGTACGTCAGCATCAGAATGACCTACTGAACCTACCGGGTGAGGAATCTTAACACCGCCTAACCACAATTCATAACCCTCACCTAACTGGTGTACATCATACCCTTGTCCGACTCTGATATTCATACGTATAATCTTATTGTTTTACCTGTTTTAAAATCGGGGTAAAACTAAGCAATTTTAATGAGATTCCCAGTTTGAGAAGAACTCTTAAAACAATCCAGTTGCGAGGATAAAAGCACGGGGCAGGCTTTTACGTATATAATTACCGTAAGCACAGTTTTGCAAGCAGCAGTTTGTAGATATTGCTTGAGTGGATAATAAATCAGAAAAATTGCTGAAAGGGACGTGCCTGTATGCGCTATATCAGAAAAGCTTTCCCCAGAAAATCTGCCAGTGAATTTTAGTGATTTCCCAGGTAGAAAAAGGTCGGCCGGTGTCTTCCCATTTCACTTTATCGAAAACTTTTTCGGCATTTTGGGCTTGTCCGTCTTGCAGATAAGCTACTACCAACATCCATTTAGCTTCATTCTGATAGTTTTTACTTACATTCTCGTCAGCTTTCAGGCGTTCCAGAATCTTAATGGCTTCGGCAGGATTTTCTCCCGACTCTACCATTCGAGTGGCTTTTTCGTAATCGTTGGCACGTGTTTGTGTTTCAGCACTTAAAATAACACCATCTCCCCGATAATTAAACTCTTTAGGAGAGAACGTAATGGATGTTGACAGGAGGAAAAGTACAATGGCTGCTGCTGCTCCGAATGAGCCCAACACGTAGGTTAAACCTTTTTTAGGTTTGTGAATATATTCACGAGCGTTAGCAACATTGGCACGAACTTTGGCGCGCATCATGGCTTCACGCAAGCGGGTAAGATCTTCTATTTGTTGTTGTAGATTTAGATCATTTTTAATCTGTTTTTCAAATTCCAGCTTAGTTTCTTCAGGCATTATTCCCGCCACATAGTCTTCAATCTGATTTTGCAGAATATCGTCCATAGTGTTATAAAAAAATTTATTGATGATTAGAGGTGATCATTTCCATTATTCGTTTCAGGCACTTGCTCTTGGCATTTCTCACGGTCTGGTCATTTTCAAAAGTACCATTCGCTATCAGTTTCTGTGAGATTTCCTGCATTGATAAGCCTTCTACGAGGCGCATATCTAAAATTTGCCGGCAATTTTTGCCCAATTTACTAACAAGATTTATATAATGCTCCCAATTTTCTTTTTCTATCAGCATATCGCTTACATCATCTTCCAGTTTATCCCACTCAGCCATATACCGATTCTGACGCTCCTCCCTTGAAGCCTCTTGCGAAATATATCTAAACCATAAGTTTTTACAAATACTTTTCAGGTAAGTTTCTAAAGTAGCCTCTTTGAGAGTAAAGGTACCCTTTTTTACATTCACAACAAAAGCCTCAATGGCTTCCCAAATAATATCCTCCGGTTGTTTGGCATAATCTCTCCCCGTGCTTCTATGGATAATGAACCTTTCCAAAGAAACATGAAATTTCTTATACAACGCTATTAACGCCTCATGTTCTTTACGTCCACCTGCCAGAATCCCCTCTACAATCGTTTCATCAGACGGGTGTTTAGATAAACCAAGGATCATATTCTAGTTATTAATATCAATAGCCCCCTCTCATGTAACCTTATATAGGATTTTTTTTTAGAAGGACTCTTCTCAGTAAGGAAATCACTCAAGGGTAATTTAAAACTGTCGCTTTTTAATGGATTGGTTGTGAATATCTTATTAAGCAAAAACTATGCAAAACAACCCACTATTTTGGTAACAAAAAAAAAAATTAAAAAAAATAAAAAATCAAGGTTACAAAGTTACGTCGGCTGATATTAATGTTCGAAGTTTGTTGCTAACTAAATCTACACAAAGCCTGTTTTTATTTCACTGAAAAGGGCGTTGATGTCCGGATGAAAAAAAAATATTCGCTTTGTGGTTACAAATTACAACTCAGAAGATATTAATACACACAATTTAACTCTATAGCCATAAAACAAAACCCCTCACCCAAAATTTTACTAGGGTTAGGGTTAATTAGCTCAAGATTCCCCCTTATTTTTGAACAAAAAATAGGGGGATATTGACTTTGTTCAAAGTTATATGTAAAAAAATTGGCAACAAAGTTTTTCTTACAACAAAAATTTGGAGATATTTGTTAGCTTACGTAAATTTTTGCCAAAGTCTATACTATATTTAATCTAATGAAGTTGTAATGAAAAATATTTACTCTACTTTATTCTTACTATTTACACTTACTGTCGGGGCTTTTGCTCAATCAACTACAATTACTGCTGGCCAAACTGCAAACGTTCAATTACCTGTACTTAAAAACGAAGACATCTCAGCAATCCAGTCTCCGCAAGTAGGTATGATGGTGTTTGACCAGAGCTTTAGTGTTGTCAGAGTGTATAATGGCTCTACCTGGACTTGTATCGGCTGTAGCGAACAAGTATATTCAAGTGTGCAGCTGGCAAGTGTTGAATCTTTCACGCTTGGCAGTGCAAAAGTTGGTACCAATACCGTTTATACCGCTAATGGCATCGGCACATTCAAGATTAGCGATAACGGAATTGGTAATGTGAAACCTGTTTTAAGTAATACCAGTACACAACCCAACGGGTTTCTGATGGATAATCAGGATGTGATTGTATTCGAAAGCACACTTCCGTGGCAATTGCAGATTCTTTCGCAATATGATTTATTAAACATTATTAATAAATGTCAGTGGGTAAATCCGTATACGTATACTCAACCCGTTGATGTAGTTATAAGTGCAGATACTGCAAATCTTATTTACACAGTAAGAGAAGCAGGTAGCTTTGAGCGTAGAGAAAGTAATATTTTGGGTATGAAAGCTTACAGATTCAGAAACAAGGTATTCACAGAAAAATACGCACCATTCAAAAGCTTTTTTGATAAATTGATTACGGCTAATACGTCGGTCGATTTATATACGGCCATGAATGTCAGTCCACAGGCTTATAATATTATCAGTACTTCTCCTTGGTTTGCTGTGAATGATGGTATTCTTACATTTCCCAGATCTGCAACAAAGCCACAGAGTAATTACGGACTTATCTATTTCATAGCTAAGTCTAGTACTCTACCCAGCTTTCGTATGCGAATTTTCACACACCGCCCAAGTAGAACGAGCATTGATCAGTATTTTGATACTAATGGTAACATTCGTGACCGCTCTAACTATCTGGAGAATTATTTTTATAATACCATGAATACTGATATGCCTGCTGCGTTGAATTTCTCAACAACGTCGCCTAAATTAAGATTGTTAGACGGTGATCCGCCATCTAAAAAAGAAGTACCACCACCAACTGCAGGTACGGAAGATACTTTTTAGGACAGGGTTAAAGGTATTTAGTGATAAAGCTAATGTTTTAATATGAGAAAAAGTCTTCTTATATCTCTCTTTGCTATACTTATATTGAATGCAATGGGGCAGTTGAACAACCCGGCATTACAAATACCTAAAATGAGAGATGAAGTTTATGTGAGGCTGAGCAACCGCCAGATTACTACCGAGCAGGCACTGAAAAGTTATAAGAATCTTCAGAAAAAACTTCTTGACAAGAAGGATTATGATAATTACTTTAATCTTTTTTTGTTAGCGGCAGTAGATTTATATGTACCTAATGACGACTACGAAAATGCAACGAAAGTTGTCTTAGATGGACTAGACGCATTAAAATATGTGAGCGGTGAGAAAAAAGACTTATTGTTTTTTCAATTAAATGCTGAGTTGTCGGAATATTACAGACGGATACCGAGCAAGTTGAATCTGGCAGAAAAACATTTCAAAAAAGGATACGACTTTTTACTGCAACATAAAGACCTTCAGAAAAAACTACCGGCATTTGTTATTACATTTCTTAGTAACTATGGCCGTTTGATTGACGACTTGGGTGATACCGAGCAAAGCTTCTATTATTTTCAGCAAGCCAGACAAATAGCTAAACAAGAAAAAATTACGCTTAACCAATATGCGGTTTTGAGTAATATGGCTAAGTATTACCGTGAAAAGAAACAATACGAAAATGCTTTAGGTTTTCTGAAAGAGGCACTACCATTGGCCGGAAGCGAGGATAAAACTGCTATTATTTATCTGTCCATGGGCCGTTGTTACAACCAGATGAAACAACCTGCCGATGCCCTGAAAGCATTTGCAGAGGCTGAGAAATTCTATAGAAAGGCAGAGGAGGCTCAGCCAAGGCTTTGGATAAATATTCAGACCAACAGAGCTGAATCATATCTGCAACTAAGTGATTTGGCTAAGGCCGAAGGTACCTATAAGAACGCACTGAAAGATTTTGAACGTAGTTTTCGTCATACACAGGGTGTTCAGGTAGCCAAAATAGAAAACGGACTAAGTGAGATTTACGAGAAAAAAGGTAATTTTAAGGAAGCCCTTGTTCATAGCCAGAAAGCTATGATTGCGGCTGATACTTCTTATAAACAATTAAGCGTACGTTCTAATCCGACTTTTGAGGCAGTTAATGCTCCACAGGAGCTATTTATTGCTTTAAATCAAAAGGCTGATCTGCTCTCAAGTTCAGACCCTGCTTTGTCGGCTGATACTTATATCACTGCCATTAAGTTTGCTACGCATCTGCGTAAGACTTTTGATATGCCTGAGTCGAAACTGTTTTATAGTGAAAAGGTATATCCTGTCTACGAAAAGGCGATGTCGAAAATATTTGAGCAGTGGAAAGCCACTCAGTCGCAGGCATGGGCAGAGAAGTTTTTCTATACTTTAGAAGCCAGTAAATCGGCCACTCTCTGGGATGCCGTAAAAGAGCAAAAGATACGCCCCAAAGTGTTAGACGAAGATTTGTTGATTCAGGAATCTGCCTTACGTCAGAAAATTGTAAAACTGCAAATCAGACTATTGGAAGCAGGTAATGAAAAAACGCTTTCTGATTTATCTGATGCCAAGATACAGCTAAGTCATCTGACCAAAAAAATCGAACAGGAATCGAAGAATTATTATAAATTAAAATATGATAATTACCTGATTTCGCTGAAAGAAACACAGCAAAAAATTGATAAAAATACAGCTTTCATCAGCTATTTTCTGGGTGAAAATGTATTGTATTATCTGGTAGTAGACAAAGAGTCGTATAATATCGTAAAAAAGGAAAACGCTTCTGAAATACATAATTTAGCGCTCGGCCTATACGCAAAGATTAATACCCCCCCAAATATTGATGCCTACAAAGGTCATGATCTGGCGAAGAAAACATACGATGTTTTACTGGCACCTGTTGAAGGGATGCTTAAGAAATCGGAGAAACTGATTATTGCACGGCACGATATTTTAGGCTTTTTGCCTTTTGAGATACTCGAGAAAAAAGGAAAATCAGATTATCTCTTGTTTAATTATACCATTTCTTATGCCAATTCGGCTTCATTACAGTTTGATTACGACGCTACCAAGCCACAAAGTGATATTATTGCCTATGCGCCATTCAGCAATGGCAAGCAATCGGGTATATTCAGAGATAAGGGCTTTAAAACGCTTCCCGCTTCTATCAATGAAATGGGAGAAATTAACGGTCAGATTTTTCAGGATGATAAAGCTACCAAGCTGAATTTTCAGGAAACCTACCGGAACAAAGGAATCATTCACTTTGCTACTCACGCACAGGTAAATGATGCCGAACCACTGAAATCGTTCATTGCTTTATATC
>CBIHRH010000192.1:0-8212 GCA_966212365.1 uncultured Emticicia sp.
TTCTCCTGACAAATGCATTCTACAGACTTGACCGTTCACATATGGTTAACCTGACATATGTTAATATACAGGAAGTGAATGCTGGAAAAGTAATTATAGTGAATCAGCAGGAAGTATCCATTTCACGAAGAAGAAAAACAGCTTTTTATTCCTTTTTGGACCAACATTTTAATCCTTTTAATAAAAAATAAAATGAAACAGATTTTACTTCTGTTGATTGTAATGCAGCAGGTGTATTCTCAGACCAACATTGCTGTACCAAATTTTTCCAGCACTACCAATACCTTTAACCCTGCTACCGGAAATGTCAAATTTTATCTGAACGGTATAAGCCAGACTTTATCTGTCGGACACGGAGCCAATGGCGTTTGCTTCTATGGAAATAATATGTTTGTGGCTTATGATGACAATGTCGGTAACGGACAAGGGATTCTATGGTATAAAAACGTAAGCTTTTCTTCAGGTGTCTTTGCATCTGATGCTCCGGTTATTCTAGCCAACGGTCAACAAACATTTCAGGTGGTTGCCGATGCCAATGGAAATGTCTATTCAGCGAACATGGACGGAACAATTACGAAGTTCATGCCAAATGCTGGTATATATAGTTCAGCGAATCGGGTTACAGTAAGATTTTTTAGTAATGGTAGTTACGTTTTAGGAGGCTTGATGTTTGATAATACCTCAAACACGCTTTGGGCTGCAAGCTATAGTCTGAATAGTTTAACAGTCTGCAGATTAGTCGATTTCCCGGTTAATACGTCTTATGTTACTACTTCTACTCCTGCAACATTCATTAAGTCTATAACTGTCTCAGGGAATTATTTACAAAAACCTGAAGGAATTGTAAGAGATGCTTCAGGAAATGTCTGGATTGCTAATAACAATAATAATTATATAGTAAGAATCAATAGCTCTCCGGTTGTAACCATACTTTCTGAAATCAATGTAGCTAATTATACTGCAAAAAGCTTAACCGGAGGATCTGACGTCAATACATGGGCTGTATCGGCAAGCGGTCAACAATTGGGCGGGATGGTTTATGATGAACTGTATTCAAATAAAATTTATGTCAACAATCAGGTAAATGATGGGAATACATTTCAGTATGAATTTGCACCAACCAATGGTATACCCACTTTTGCTACTACATCTTTTGCACAGGTTTTTCCTGGCAATGGTCAATCTGCTATTATTCCATGTGCATTATTGCCAACTCCTGGTAATCCAATGGCTAATGGTACTACTATTAATTCGGGACAAACAGCTAATCTGACAACCAGTAATTGCGCTGCAGACCAGACATATTTGTGGAAACAGGAGGCTAATCAAATGGCAACAACTGCTAATTTTACTACTCCTATACTTGCTAACAATACAACATATACAGTTTATTGTGTACGAGGTGGTACATGTCAGAGTACAGGAACCAACACGACAGTGACCGTAAATGGTGGGGGAGGAATAAGTCAGAATGCTACCATATCTGTTGTAACACCTACAATAACTGGGAGTACAAGAACTGACAGTCGTACTTTTAGATTTCATTTGCCTTCGGCCAATCCAGATTGTAATCTGCCAGTGCTTATGGTTTTTCATGGGGATGGAGGCTCAGGTTCAGGAATAGAAACCACTACAGGTTTTAGCCCTTTGGCAGATGCAAACAATTTTATTGCAGTTTATCCTGATAAACTAGCTGGCCAATCCTATTTCAGCTATAGAATTGACCAACCAGCCTATTTGAATGGGCAAATTGATTCAACTTTCATGTTAGCTATAATCAATTATCTGCATGTAAATTATGGTATCAATAAAAACAGAGTGTATGCTACAGGAATTTCTAGTGGTGCAAATATGACTTATTTTGCATCGGCAAAATTATTCAAAGCATTTGCTGCTTTTGCACCGGTGGCAGGCTATCCCCAGGATTATTCAAATACTGATATCTGGCAAAGTATTATTAATAATGCAAATACACCCAAAATACCATTAATGCATGTGCACGGCACTGCTGATGTGACATCAGGCACTGAGTTCACAGGTACTAATCTCCCCAATCCTTATCCATCCACACCACCCAGTCTTAATGATCAATGGATTTGGCCAATGTTTCCACTTTCTAGTAAAGGGTGTAATAACGAACCAGGAAATTTTACTGGTGCCTATTTTGCAGGTGGAAACACTATGGTTGATAAACTTACTTTTTGCCCTGGTGGTGGTTCCAATAAAGAATTATCGATGATGATTATCAGAGGCATGGGGCATACCTGGCCTACAACTGCTCAAACCGGAGGCATTGATGGCTCATCGGTTATCTGGAATTTTGTGAAAGACTATCAACTAAGCACATTCAGTAATCCTGCACCATCAATTTCTCCTGGTAGCATTACTATCAACGCCGGACAAAGTACAACGCTGATAGCTACCTGCGCAAGTGGATTTGGGGTTAAATGGAATACAGGAGCAACAACAAGTGCCATTTCAGTTTCACCACTTTCAACTACCACTTACACGGCTTATTGCAGTTTTGGTATCAATTGCCAATCAGAAGGAACTAATGTAACCGTGACTGTAAATAATGGTGAAGGAATTACACCACCTGTTATCTCTGGCAATCCACTCTCAATTTGTGAGGGAGATGCTAGTAATTTAACAGCATCTGGTTGCGTTGGTGGAGTAGTAACATGGAGTACTGGCCAATCAGGTACATCTATTTATGTTTATCCGACCGCAGTAACAACTTATACTGCTGTATGTACAATCACTCCGAATTATTCAAATCCTTCAAATGAAGTAACAGTTATGGTCAATCCTAATCCTGCAGTTAATCTTACTTCAACTTTACCCATTGAAAACAATGCAGGGAATGATAATATCTACATACATGCAGGCCAGACTATAACTTTAGCTGTTACAAATTGTACAGGCACTCTACAATGGACTTATGGCTCCTCTACCGCAAATACTAATTCAATTACTCTTATGGCAGATAATAGTGGAGACTATAATATGATGTATATTGATGTAAGTTGCACAAACGCATCATCATGTATCAATTCCAGATATTTAGTTTTATTAAGACAATTTGCAGCAGATGACACTTTTTCGACAAATGTCAATACTGCCATAATCGGGAATGTAAAAGACAACGATACAGAAGCCACTCTTCCCTTTCCTTACGAAACTGTGGGAGTGCAGCATGGCACAGTTGTTTGGCAAATGTCTATGGGGCGTCCAACCGGAGTATTTACTTATGCACCGGATAATGGATTTATTGGTACAGATAGCCTTACATATCATTTAACAGACGATTTAACTTTCAGTAAAACCGCTACTGTAAAATTCATTGTTGGCAGTCCTTGTGTTGAAGATTTAATAGTTTCAGGTAATGATTATCCATCAAATACTATTTCGGGAATTGTAACCTTAAGTGCTTCAAACTCTGTCAAAACTGTGCTGAATGCTGTTGCTTCAAGCGACCCTGCCTACATAAGAACTTCAATTGCGAGTACGGCTGGTATAACTTTTCAGGCAGGCAAATCCATTACTCTGAATCCGGGCTTTCAGACGAATACGGGGACTGTGTTTACAGCTAAAATGGGTACTTGTACAAGCGGAACAGGAGTTCCTTATCTGACTGTTCAGGGTACAAAAATCAAGAATAAATGCGGAACTGACTTTGTCATGCGCGGAGTAAATTTTGGCGGATATTGGCAATATGATGTAAATAACCGCATGAATACGCTCAATAGAATTAAAGAAATTAAGAAATCTGGTACTAATACTATAAGGCTTCCATGGAGTAGCGATACTGAGTACAGCAGAGATTATAAGGTATTAGATACTTTAATAAAACATATTGTTGCCAATAAAATGATAGTAATGGTTGAACTGCATGATTTAACTTGCGCTAATTTAACACCGGCAAATATTCAGATTGCCACTAATTACTGGACATCAACGAATGTCTTAGCTGTGCTGAAAAAATATGAGAACTATCTGATTCTGAACATCGCCAACGAAGTAGGAAGTGATTGGCAGGGCAATACTCCTGCAGTGGTACAAAAAATGATAGATGCTTATGCTCCATCAATCACTACTCTAAGAAATGCAGGACTCAAATGCCCGATTACAATAGATGCCACAGACTGTGGGCAGAATATCGAAGCTTTGGTAAGTGCTGCACCAACCTTATTGGCCAACGACCCTGATCATAATCTGATTTTCTCGGCACACTTGTATTGGAATAACGATAATTATACAACTAGGCTCACCAATGCTGCTAACAATGCTATTACCGCAGGCATCTGTTTGATAGTGGGAGAGTTTTCAGTAGCACAAGATTGCCCTTTAGATGCTACGCCTAATGATTATGTAGCTATTATGCAGGTTTGTAATCTGAAAGGTATAGGTTATTTAGCTTGGGAGTGGGGTGGAAGCCGACAGTATGGAGGTAGTGGTAATCTTTGCCCTGACGATTCTCGGGGTGTTGGTTATTCACGTTTAACGATGACTGGTTTATCTGGGTTATATGCTGATCTAGCAGGTTGGGGTTTAACAGTTGCCAATGATATTCAGGCAACCTCTGTTGAATCATGCCAGTTTAATCCATAATCTCAAAAAAAAGGTAGCTCCTTCAACCATGAGCTACCTTTCTATTATAGTTTATAAGAATTTAAGCGTGTACTAATTCTTCATGCATTTCCTCAACTTCTACTAACATTTCCTCATTAATAGTTACTAGGTTTACTTTCATAGTTTCATTAATTAATAAAGGGTCATATTTTGCCACCACTCTTACATAATTCTCTGTAAAGCCTTGCATTAAACCATTTTCTATATCTTCTTCAAATAGAACTGAGAAGTTTTTGCCAAGTTGTTGCTCATAGAAATAGCGTCTCTTCTTATCTGAAAGTATATGTAGCATCTTCGAGCGTTCGGCTCTTTTGTTAGCTGGTACTACAGGTTTAATTCCCAAAGCATAAGTATTTGGCCGCTCCGAGTAAGTAAATACGTGTAAATAACTAATATCAAGATTATTCAGAAACTGATAGGTTGTCATGAAATCTTCATCCGTTTCTCCCGGATGCCCAACTATCACATCGACTCCTATACAACAATCTGGCATGAGTTCTTTTATTTTTGCCACTCTATCAGCGTATAACTCTCGCTTATATCTACGGCGCATCAATCCCAATACTTTGTTAGAACCTGACTGTAACGGAATATGAAAATGAGGAACAAATCGTTTTGAGTTCGCCACAAATTCAATAATTTCGTCAGTCAGAAGATTAGGCTCAATACTCGAAATTCTGAATCTTTCAATGCCTTCTACATTGTCAAGTGCTTTTACTAACTCAAAGAAAGTTTCTTTTCTTTCATCATTCTGCAAACCAAAATCACCAATATTCACTCCGGTTAAGACTATTTCTTTTACTCCACTATCAGCAATTTCATAAGCTGCCTTCACCACATTCTGAATAGTATCAGAGCGGCTCTTGCCCCTTGCCAATGGAATGGTACAGTAGGAACAAGGATAATCACACCCGTCTTGTACTTTCAGGAAAGTACGAGTACGGTCGTTTAAAGAATAGGAAGTATGATAATCAATCGCCTCTTCAATTTTTGAATTATAAACCTTGGCTGTTGGCGCTTTAGGTTCTTTTACAAAATCCCCAATGATATCAATCAATCTGAATTTTTCTGCTGCTCCCAGCACTGCATCAACTCCCTCAATTTCCGAAATCTCTTTTGGTTTCAACTGGGCATAACAACCAATGATGGCTACATAGCCATCCGGGTTTATCTTATTCGCTTCCTTGACAATCTTTTTGCACTTCTTGTCTGCATTTTCTGTCACAGAACAAGTATTGATTATAAAAATATCAGGTTGTTGATTAAACTCAACCTTCTGATGACCCCGTTCTTCAAACATGCGTCCGATAGTTGAAGTTTCAGAATAGTTTAGCTTACAACCTAATGTATAAAATGCTACTTTTTTCATAAATACAAATTTCAAGGTGCAAATTTAGCGAAAATTAATAGATTTGCCCTTATTCTATTGAAAGTCAGCACTACTATTATTTTATCATTCCTAAAAACAATACCTTTTTATGCTAAAAAGTTCAAGATTTGATTTTCTGAAAGTAAAAGAAACATCAATTCATAAATTTAACGAGACCCGGTTTACCTATAATGTCATGAAATACATTACAGGTCATGCCCTTACAACTGAAGAAGCAATCCAAAGATATTTGAGATATACTGACGACCCGATTTTTGGTAATTATTTTGTAATAGATAATACAAATCAGAAAATTATTGGGCTGATAAAATTTGTCGAAGAACCAAAGGGTGTGATTGAAATTGGCTACAGTGTATTTGAAGAACACTGGGGAAAGGGTTATGCAACCGAAATGGCAGAAACAATGGTCGACTATGCGCTGGCAAATCTGAACCCTGATAAAATTATTGGTTATGTAGATGCCAGAAATCCTGCATCGATGAGGGTCTTGGAAAAAATGGGCTTGGTTAGAGAGAGCCAGGAAATAGAGCGTAATGGAAATACAGTTTATTTATTTACACGGGCTATCACTCAATAAAAACAAAAACCTCATAACATTGTCATGAGGCTTTGTAAACAAAATATTATTCGAAAAAATCTTAAACTTCTGCTGTTTTTACGGTTTTGATGATACGCGCAGCTACTTTGTAAGGATCTGCCGCAGAGTTTGGACGACGGTCTTCTAACCAGCCTTTCCAACCTTTCTGAACCGCTGCAATCGGGATACGGATTGATGCACCACGGTCAGAAACACCGTAAGAGAATTTGTCAATTGATTGAGTTTCGTGCTTACCAGTTAAACGTAAGTGGTTATCAGCACCGTAAACTGCAATGTGTTCTTTCACAAATGGAGCGAACGCCTGACAAATGATATCGTAAGTTTCTTTTTTACCTGCAGTTCTCAAAATAGTGTTTGAGAAGTTAGCATGCATGCCAGAACCATTCCAGTCTGTTGCACCAAGCGGTTTACAATGCCAGTTGATAGCAACATTATATTTTTCACCTAATCTTTCTAATAAATAACGTGCAATCCAGGTTTCATCACCTGCTTGTTTTGCACCTTTAGCAAATACCTGGAATTCCCATTGACCAGCAGCAACCTCTGCGTTGATACCTTCAACGTTTAAGCCTGCCTGTAAACAGATTTCAAGGTGTTCTTCAATAATTTCGCGACCAAATGCATTGTTTGCACCTACCGAACAATAGTATTGTCCTTGAGGAGCTGGATATCCGTTTGCAGGGAAACCAAGTGGTTTGTTTGTTTCAGGATTCCACAAGAAATATTCTTGCTCAAAACCAAACCAGAAATCATTGTCATCATCTTCGATTGTTGCACGACCGTTAGATTCATGCGGAGTACCATCTGCGTTTAATACCTCACACATTACTAAATAACCGTTTCCTAAACGAGCCGGATCAGGACAGATAAATACAGGTTTCAATAAGCAGTCAGATGAACCACCTGGCGCTTGTTCTGTAGATGAACCATCAAATGACCACATATCACAATCTTCCAATTTACCACTGAAATTTTTTTCTATTTTGGTTTTGCTGCGAAGGCTTTGAGTCGGTTTGTAACCATCAAGCCAAATGTACTCTAATTTAGCTACTGCCATTGTTGTAATTTTTTAAGATGTTTCGGTTATTAATCAAAGAATATGATACAAATATATAGTCAAAAAACAATATAAGATTCTTTAAAGTCTAATTATTTTAGTCAAAAATTTTATTTTCTTTAAAAAATACAATTAATTATCGAAATAATAAGATTGATCCCCGACTTGTAAATAAGCTATATTCTTATTTTGGTATAAAATTACAAAAAAATGAAACATCACTACTTTTTTGAAACCTCATTTTTTAGAAAAAATAAAAAATATTTATCATTTAACGAAAAATTGCACAAATAATTGTGAAAATTGTATTTTTGATTGATTTGATTTTTTTAAGAATTAATGTCTGTTTCAAGAGGTATAATTTTAAGTAGAAATAACTAATCAAATAAGCGGTTTTTTATGGTAGTATGAGGTGAAAAGTTGATTATTGGAGTCGTTAAAAAAAAATTTTACGGTTCCATTTTAGTGGACGTTAAATTAAAAAACGTGGTGTACAAAAAAGTTACCACCAAAAATGTAACACTATACGGAATTG
>CBIHRH010000193.1:0-8203 GCA_966212365.1 uncultured Emticicia sp.
CGGAAGACAGATATTAATAATTCAGGCCCGTTTTCTACTGATATGATTGGGGAAAACTACGAATATCCTGAAGCTGATTACGCAACCCGCCAGAAGATTCAACAAAAACATGAAGATTATATCAAGGGCTTTCTGTATTTCTTAGGCAATGATACACGGGTGCCAGAGCATCTGAGAAAGGAAATGAAAAAGTGGGGTTATCCAAAAGATGAGTATATAGAAAATAACCATTTCAGTCCGCAGATGTATGTGAGGGAAGCCCGCAGAATGATTGGGGAGTATGTGATGACCGAACATCATTGTGAAGGACAACAAAGGGCAGGGGATGGAGTAGGCATGGCTGCTTACACGATGGATTCGCATAATTGCCAGCGGATTGTAGTGAATGGAATGGTAAAGAATGAGGGTGATGTGCAACAGGGCTTAGGAGGCTTACCGCCTTATCCTATTTCTTATTGGTCTATTCTACCGAAAAGGACTGAATGTACGAATCTTTTAGTTCCGGTTTGTTTGTCGGCTACTCATATTGCGTATGGGTCTATCCGTATGGAGCCTGTTTTTATGGTATTGGGTCAATCGGCTGCGGTAGCCGCCAGTATGATGATTGATGCTGAGATAGTGTTACATGAGATTGATGTCAAAAAATTGCAACACGAATTAAATGGAAATCCATTGGCCAATAAAAGTCAGGCTGAAATATTAGTTGATAATGATGATGTTCAGGTAAAATTAAACGGTAGCTGGGAAATTGCACCAAAAGGCTATGGACGATATGGCAAAAACTATCTGATTGATGAAACGAAAGGTGAGGAAGAAAAATCGGTTATTTATAATCCTGGCATTCCAACTACAAAGAAGTATAAGATTTATATCTATTTTCCTCGTTTAGAACAATTATCAAAGCAAATTAATGTAAATGTGTGGACTAATTCAAGCAAAAAAAGTGTAGTGCTGAAACTGCCAAATACCGAAAGTGATTGGCTATATGTAGGAGAGTTTCTATTTGAGCCAGGCTTTGGCAATATGCTCGAAATTACGAACCAAGGGGCTGATGGAGCTGTGATTGCCGATGCAGTTTTGTTTATGCCTGAGAATTAATTTATCGAATTGGGTAAAGACGTATTGCAATACGTCTCCAAGGGTCCATGAATATTGAATTAATCAACTATTCTTTTTAAAATCTTGTGCTAAAATCCGTTTATTTGATTAGGATAGTCCCTCGGAGACGTAATGCATTAGGTCTCTACGAACGCCCTTCCTTTTAATCCTACTCATACATCCCCTCAATCAAATCCTTATACTTATTCATGATTACCTTGCGCTTAGGCTTAAGCGTTGGGGTAATCTCACCGTTTTCAATCGTCCAGGGGTTAGCCAGTAGTTCAATTTTCTTAACCTGCTCATAAGGAGCAAATTCTTTATTGAAGCGATTGACCTCGTCCATGATTAGTTTGTGCACATCATGGTTCTTCACGATTTCGGCATCACTGGAATACGGGATGTTTTGGGCTTTACACCATGCTTTTAAGGCAACAAACTCTGGAATTATCAATGCCCCCGGAAATTTCTGCCCCTCGCCTACTACCATAATTTGCTCTACGTAAATAGATTCCTTGATTTTGTTTTCCAATACCTGCGGGGCTACATATTTACCGCCTGATGTTTTGAAGATTTCTTTTTTGCGGTCGGTTATTTTCAGGAATTTACCTTCTACCAGTGTCCCAATATCTCCTGTATGTAGCCAGCCATCTGCATCAATGGCTTCTTTGGTTAGTTCCGGTAAGTTATAGTAACCTACCATTACATTCGGGCCTTTGTAGAGAATCTCGCCATCATCGGCTATTTTTATGGTTCCGCCATCAATTACAGGTCCAACAGTGCCAATTCTTAAATCTAAAGGTTTTACCCGATTTGTAGCGATTACCGGAGAAGCTTCTGTCATACCATATCCCTCTGAAACTGGAATACCTGCTGCCCAGAAAACTCTGGCTAGACGGGGTTGTAAGGCTGCAGCTCCCGAGCAAATCATTCTGATGTTTCCGCCTAATGCTTCCTGCCATTTGCTGAAAACCAGTTTTTGTGCCAATTTTAATTGCTGATTATACCACCAGCCTCCACTGATATTTGGATCATATTGCAGGCCAAGGTCTAATGCCCAAAGGAAAATGCGGCGTTTGAAGCCTTCTAATCCATAACCAGTAGCCACGATTTTGTCATATACTTTTTCGAGCAAACGAGGAACTGTGGTAAATATTTGTGGTTTTACATCTTTTAAGTCCTCGGCAATGGTACCCATGTTCTGGGCATAGTAGATAGAAACTCCTAAGCGCATATATAAATATAGCACCATACGTTCATATACGTGATTCAGAGGTAGGAAACTCAAAGCGCGGCAATCAGCATCAATCGGGAAATAATCTTTACATCCCTCAAAATCGCTGATGATATTATGATGGGTGAGCATCACCCCTTTAGGCTTGCCTGTAGTACCGGACGTATAAATCAAAGTCAATAAATCATCAGTTTTAATAGACTTTTTGATAGCCTCAACAGTTGCTTTGTTTTCTTCACTGGCAGTATCGGTAACGTCTTTCCAGTGATTGGCACCTTTAATTTTGTCAAAGGTATAAATCGCCTTAACTGAGGGAGCAACTTTTATGGCTTCTTCGGCTTTTTCCAGCAAAGCCTCATCACCAACAAAAACATAGCTGATATCAGCATCCTGGAAGATATATTTGTAGTCTTCAACTGTAATATTCGGATATAGTGGCACACTGACAGCCCCTACCTGCTGGATACCAAAATCAACAATATTCCATTCGGGCCGGCTTTCAGAGATGATGGCGATTTTATCCCCTTTTTTAACGCCCAGTTTTAATAAACCATAACTAAGCTGATTGATGTTATCAATAAACTCGTTGGCAGAAATCTTTACCCATTCGCCTTTAAGTTTGGAGGCAAAAACGTCGGGTTTATTATACTTGGCAATTGATTCGGGCAGTAAATCGAATAGTCGACTGATTGGTTGTGACATAGTTTTAACAGGCGTTTGAATATTGGCAAATTTAAAGAAAATATTCCCCGACAAAACAAACATCTAAAAAACCTGATTGTTTTTTTTATTTAATGACCAAAAATGGCCATTGAATAAAAAAATTAAACTGACGTATCCTATACGGCATCAACATCAACTACTACATCAACCTCTTTATGCTCTTTTGTCTGATGGAGTGCGTCTATCATTTCTCTCAAAAACAGCTTCGCGGCTTTAATGTTCAGCTTATCTTTTTCAAGCTTTATCATAATATCAAATAAGAACTTGTTGCGGATACGCTCAATCAGCGATTTCTCAGGGCCTAATACCCTTGCTTTCCCCAGCTTTTCCAGAAGCTTTTCGGCTAACCAATGAGCGGCTTTTTCAGCTTTTTCCTGTTCTTCGTGTTTGAGTGTAATAGAAATGATTCTGGTAAACGGCGGATAGAAATAGCTTTCCCGTTCAGATATTTCGTGTGTATAGTATCCTATATAGTCGTTTACCACTACTTTTTGCAATAAAGCCTGTTGGGTATCATTTGTCTGAATCAATACCAATCCCTTTTTTGCGCGCCGCCCGGCTCGTCCACTTACCTGTGTCAACATCTGGAAAGCCCTCTCTGCCGCCCTGAAATCAGGGAAGTGAATCATGCGGTCGGCGTCAAAAATACCTACTAAACTTACCTGATCGAAATCGAGTCCTTTACTAATCATCTGTGTACCCACCAGAATATCTGTTCCCCCCTGTTCAAATTCACTGATAATATTCTGATAAGCGTTTTTGGTGCGTGTGGTGTCTAAATCCATGCGGGTGACACGAGCCGTATCAAACATGGCCTTTAAATCTTCTTCCAGTTTCTCTGTGCCGAATCCGATAGTACGTAATTTGCCCGAACCACAAACCGGACAAACTTTTGGAATTTCTTCCTTATGTCCACAATAGTGGCAACGAAGTTCTGTAGAGTGCATGTGGTAGGTAAGACTTACGGCACATTGCTGACATTCAGAAACCCAGTTACATTCCTGACAGTTTAAGTATGGAGAATAACCACGTCGGTTCTGGAAAATGATGGTCTGCTCTTTATTAGCCAGATTCTGTTGAATCTGATTATAAAGCACACTCGAAAAATCATTTTTCATGGTTTTGGCCTTACGCTCTGCTTTTAAGTCTACCAGCGTAATATCCGGCAATTGCGCTTCACCATAACGCTTATTAATGGTTACTAAACCATATTTACCCGTTTGTGTCTGATAATAACTTTCAATGGATGGGGTTGCAGAACCTAAAAGGATTTTAGCTCCTTGTTTTAAGCCCAACATAATACCTACATCACGGGCGTGGTAGCGAGGGGCAGGGTCAAATTGTTTATAAGAAGTTTCATGTTCTTCATCAATAATTACCAGACCCAGATTGTCCAGTGGTAGAAATATGGCCGAGCGTACCCCTACAACAAATTGGTAGCGACCATCTACTATGCCTCTCCACACCTCTACTCTTTCATTATCTGAGAATTTGGAGTGATATACCCCCATTTTATCACCAAATACCCGTTTAAGCCTTACAACTATCTGGGTTGTTAGGGCAATTTCTGGTAAGAGATATAATACCTGCGAGCCTCCGTCTAATACCTTTTGAATTAAATCAATATAGATTTCGGTTTTACCGCTACCCGTAATACCATGCAATAATACAATGTCTTTTTCTAAGAATTGTTGCATGATTTCATCACTTGCCATTTGTTGGGACTCGGTCAGGGTTATTTTTAGCGGTTCTTCAGGCACCTCATCACCGAAGCGTGAGATAATTACTTCAAATTGCTCTAAAATGCCTTTATCCAATAAAGCAGATAAGGCAGAATCAGAGGTTTCGCCCTGTGTAAAAATAGATTTATCGACCCCCAGATTATTCTTTTCCCGAAGTTCGTTGACAGGAATATTTTTCAGATATTCCATGATAATCGTTTGTTGTTTTGGCGATTTTGTCAGCAAGTCAATCAGATTGAATACCTCTTCGCTCCCCTCATATTCGCGCTTCAAGCGGAGTTTTTTGGCAATTTTAGGCTTGTATTTCTCTTTTACTTCTTCATACATAATAATGGCATGCTTCCCAATCAATGACTTAATCATCGGATTGATATTCGTAGCACCGACAAACTTGATCGCATCGTCATACGTAAGAGAAGTATGTGTTTTCAGAATTTCCAGAAACTCTACCTCTTTTTCTTCCAGTAACTCCGGGTGGTCAAAGTCAGGATTTAACTGCATTCTTGATTGACTACTTACTTTCAGACCTGACGGAACAGCTACGTTCATCACTTCTCCGATACAACACATATAATATTCAGCAATCCACTCGAAGAGCCAAAGTTGTGCTGGAGTAACAAGCGGGTCTATATCTAATAATTCGAGAATGTATTTAGCCTGATATTTCTCTGGTGGTTTGGTATGGATTTTTCCGACTACGGCCGTTACTACGCGGTTTTTGCCGAATTGCACAATCACTCTTGCCCCGACCTTTATATCGGCAGCAAAATGACGGGGAACGCGGTAAGTAAACATGCGTGGAATAGGCACAGGCAAAATTACATCAGCAAAGTAGGTGGTTTCAGTGGAAAAAATATCTTCTGTCATCTTCAGATAATTAATTAAAAAAATAAAAACGAGACATTTCTAACAATACAATATCGCATAATAGTTTGTTAACGATTATTTGCGTGATTGTTGGTACTTAGCTTATCTAAGATACTTAAAAGAACCCAGATAATTAACAGTAATAGTAGATACTTAATTCAAAACACTGAAGAATTGAAAAGGATAAAGAAGGATAAAAAAAGAGGTAAGAATACATTCTTACCTCTCACAAAGATAGTGAAAAAATCTTAAAAAATAGTATCAAAAAGTAAATAAGCATTCAAAGAAATAATGATAATTGCCACTACCCAAGAAGTATATTTTATGAGCTTTGAATTAACAAATTCACCCATTTTCAATTTGCTTGAAGTAAAGGCCACCAAGGGTACAACGGCAAAGCTTAATTGCAGAGATAAAATTACCTGACTGAGTACCAATAAATCAGAAGTACCTCTTTCACCATAAATAATTGCTACAATCAATGCCGGAATAATGGCAATTAAGCGGGTAATTAATCGGCGTAACCAGGGTTTCAGTTTGATGTTCAGGAAGCCTTCCATTACTATTTGTCCGGCTAATGTGCCTGTCAGCGTAGAGTTTTGTCCTGCAGCCAATAAGGCGACTGCAAAAAATAAACCTGCCAGTTTTACACCTAGAATCGGGTCAAGTAAATGATAGGCATCGGTAATATCAGCTACATGCTGGTTATTCGAGAAATGGAACGTAGCGGCTGCCATTATCAAAATAGCTGCATTGATAAAGAATGCAATAAACAAAGAAGCGGTTGAATCTATCGTCGCAAATTTAATGGCGCTCTTTTTAGCTGCGGATGTATTTTCAATTTTGCGGGTCTGTACAATGCTTGAATGCAAGTACAGGTTATGCGGCATTACAGTTGCACCTAATATCCCGATAGCAATATAAAGCATCTCAGGATTCACTACAATTTGTTGATTAGGTATTAATCCTTTTGCTACACCAAACCAATCAGGGTTAGATACAATGATTTCGTAGCCGAAGCATAGCAGGATAATCAGGATTAAACCTCCAACAATCACCTCAATAATACGGAAACCTTTATTCTGTAAAAACAAAATGAAGATTACATCTATGGCTGTAATAACAATACCGTAGGTTAATGGAATACCGAAAAGCAGATTTAAGGCTACTGCTGCGCCTATTACTTCGGCTAAATCGCAGGCAGCAATGGCTATTTCTGCCAGAATCCATAAAACAAACGAAACCGGCCTTGAATAAGCATCCCGGCAAGCCTGTGCTAAATCTCTGCCCGTAGCAATGCCCAGCTTTAAAGATAGGTGTTGCAGAAGCATGGCAAAGAGATTAGATATTAAAATAACCGAGAGGAGTGTATAACCGAATTTGGCACCTCCAGCAATATCTGTTGCCCAGTTGCCCGGGTCCATATATCCTACAGCTACCATCAGCCCAGGCCCGATGAATGCAGAGAATTTTTTCCAGAAACCGCCTGTCTCCGGTACATCTATACTTCTGTGTACTTCAGATAGCGATACATTACTTGATGATTTCTTCCAACCTTTATTTTTTTCAATAGATACTGTCTTATTCATATAGGTCATATTACACTAAATCTATAACTCATGCAATATTAAAAATAAAAGTATATAAATCAAAACTATTTTTTAGGTTTGTCTAAAAATTTGATTAATTGGTTAGATAGCGTACTTTTGTTGGGTATTATCATCACGCTAAAGGCAATGACTTCATTTACAGAAGAAAATTATCTGAAAATCATATACATGCTTACCGAGCAGAACGGAGGGAATGAAGTAAGCACCAACGAACTGGCCGAGATTACACAAACCAAAGCCGCTTCCGTATCAGATATGCTACGCAAATTGGCGGAGAAAGGCCTGATTAATTACCGTAAGTATCAGGGAGTTACGCTTACCAAAGAGGGACAGCAGATTGCGCTAAGTGTGATTCGCAAGCATCGCTTGTGGGAGGTATTTTTGGTAGATAAATTAGGCTTTGGCTGGGATGAGATTCATGATATAGCGGAACAATTGGAACATATAGATTCGAAAGAGTTAACTGAAAAGTTAGATAAGTTTTTAGGTAGCCCACAATTTGACCCGCATGGCGACCCGATTCCGGATGCTAAGGGAAAAATGCCATCAATGGCCTCTTGTAAACTTTCAGAAGTTCCGGTCGACCAGACGGTGGTGATGGTAGGGGTATTGGTGCATTCGCCAGCATTCCTACAGCATTTAGATAAAAACCAGATTACTCTGGGTTGTACCATTAAGATACAGGAAGTGAGTGAGTTTGATAAATCATTTACGGTTTTATTGAATAATAATCAGTCGGTCTTTGTGAGTAACGAAGTTGCCAAGAACCTTTTAGTTAAGTAAGGTTTGTTAAAGTTTTATAAATTCAACCCAGTATAGGTATCATTTTATAATTTTGGGTGTGTGTTCGCCTCACCCCAACCCCTCTCCCAAGTGAGAGGGGCTTAAAAGTCTCCCTCTCCTCCTTCAAGGAGAGGGAGATTTAGAGG
>CBIHRH010000194.1:0-8197 GCA_966212365.1 uncultured Emticicia sp.
GAATTTTGGTAGAACATCCACATAGAATTTCCGGTATCGTGGCTGGAATCTTGTTTGATTGCTTGACTGCGGAGCCTTACTATAAATATAGGTTACGATATTTGTCAGTAAAGAATCTCGTTGTGTTTTATCAAAATAGGTATTCACATCGTATTTGTCTTTTGTGCACGATAAGGCAACCAGACAAATACCCAGTAAAAAAAATCGCTTCATATTGGTGTTGAGAATCAAAAAGGGTTGCCTTAAAACCCCTCTCCCTAAATCCCTCTCCCCAACAGTGGGGAGAGGGACTTCAACCCCTTCCCCACTGTTGGGGAAGGACGGGGTGGGGTTCTTCAGAATATTACTTAATATAAACTACCGAACTTGGGTTAAATTCTGCCCATGTTGCTGTCCAGTCGGTAGCATCAAATGCACCAACATAAGTAGTTGCAGTAAAGAATGCTGGTAAAGTTGGCGCTGTAACAGCTTTGTTCAAAGCATCAGCAGCTGTGCCAGTGATTGTAAACGTTGGGCGACCAGTACCAAATACTGAAGTGCTGATACCTGAAGTTGACCAGGAAGCTAAAGTTTTGTTACCTGTAAGACCTGCAAACCATTCAGATGGTTTTTTAGTACCAATCATTAAATCAGCAGGAGGAGTAGCTGTATTTACATCACGTACTGCAAAACCTTGTGGTTGTGTAGCAGCACCTTGTCCGAAACCGTTAGTACCCCAGCCAGTTACACCGGCTACTACCACGTTGTTTAATACTAGCGAACCACCGTTTGCGTTAGCAGCAGTTGTAGAGCCATCGATATAAACACCGTTAGGGAAACCTGTTACGAATGTATTGTATACTTTAATTTTGTTGTTACGACGTAAGTGCATACCATTCTGGAACAAAGTACTGATAAATGTTTCCTGGCTTTGTTTTGCACCAATCAACGATACGTTAGCTAATGTTGGAGATGTGAAAGGCTCAGCAGCAGTTCCCTGACCATCGTTATCAACTTCAAATCCATTTGAACCTGATTGGTCAGCACTTGTAGCTCCGCGAAGCGCTACAGCAAACTGGATGTTACCTCTGAAACCGTTGTCCATATCGAAATCGTCATCCAGTGTTCTGTATGAGATTAGATATTTAGCGTTTACAGTACCACCAAACCACTCGAATGAATCATCGCCACCATAAGAAGCTTGTAGATTCTCTAATACAGTACCACTCCCTACTGAACCGAAAGTGAAAGAGTTAATTTCCTGATTCGGGTTAATAGGTACACCAGCGTACTCAACACGTACATATTTCAAGCTACCAGAGTTGTCAGCGTCATCGCTACCACCATGCCAGCCTTTGTAGCTTCCTTCTAATTGCGCAGAACCACCAGGCAGGTTATTTACGGCTTTACCACAAATTACCAAACCACCCCAGTCACCTGCTTCACGCTCACCAACACCTCTCTCAGATGTAAACACGATAGGCTCAGTAGCTGTACCATTAGCGATAATTTTGCTGCCACGTTGGATGATCAAAGTTCCTTTAGTAGAACGCTCACCGATGATAACTGTACCAGGCTCGATCGTTAAAGTACCTGTAGCAACACCTGCAGCAGTTGTTGAAGTAGTATCACCACCTACACGTACAAAACCTGAGATTTTATAGATTTTATCTTTTGTCCAGCTGATGTTTCCTGTCAATAAACCTTTTACTATTACGATTGTTTTTGGAGGAATAGCTGTTGATTTCACCACAAAAGTAGCAGGAGCTGATGACTGGTTTTTGCTATCTGTTGCAATGATAGTAAAGTTAACAGCTGTACCAGCCGCTAAATTTTCGATAGTATATTCTTTTGTATAGTTATCTGAAGTTTCAGTACCACCGTAAGTTTTTGTATCAAACGGAGCACCGTTTTTCAAAACTGTCAATGTTTTTAGGCCACCCGGGGCGCTAATAGAAGCCGTAACGTTAACTTTAGCACCTGGCACACCTGATGCTTCTGCACCTGCCGATACACTTGGTGCCGGAAACACTTCTTCATCTTCTTTACATGCATTCAGTACAAATACAGCAGAAACTGCCATCGTACATGCTGCAAACAATCTAGAGATTTTAGAAAACTGCATAATTTTTGGGGTTTATAATGTAAACTCAGTGAATGTTTAATTGATTACTTAGTATTTTTCTATCGATTTACCCGATTATTTACCACTTAAAGTGTAAGACAAGCCTATTGAGAATAATCTTCCTGGTTTGTACTGTTGGATGATTTCATCTTTTTTACGGTCAAAATTACCGTCCTGATTACCATCTTGTAAAATCAAAGCTGCCTGGTTGAAAATATCATTCACACCGCCTTTGATTACAAATCTGTTATCTCTACCTACTCCTTTCGAGAAAGTAAGGTCAAGCACATTTCTTGGCATTTCATAAAGGTCGGGATACCCCTGGAAACCTACGGCAAAGATTCTTTTGCCAATTACGTTGTAGAGTACATTTACCTGGAAATCTCTGTCCTGGTCGTTGTAGTTGATACCGGTATTAACAATGTATGGTGACTGGCCCTGAAGCGGACGGTTATCTGACTGACCTTCCGAACCATCTCTCAGTTTTACTTTACTTACCAATAAAGTGGTATTAAACAATACGCTTATTTTTTCAAGGAATTTTGAAGAAGTGATGCTTGCCAGACCTTTTTTGATTTCTAATTCAACACCTGTACTTCTGGCGCTCTTTGCATTGTTGTAGATGAAAGTTTTTGCACCTAACGAACCACTACCTGCCTCTACCTCAATCTCAATCGGATTTCTGAAATCTTTGTGGAATGCTGCAAAGCTTATAACTTCAGATGGGGTCGGATAAAACTCCCAACGAGCATCAAAGTTATTGACAGTTGCGATTTTCAGGCCCGTATAACCTTCATATACTACGTTGAAATCGAAATCATAGAATGAAAACGGTGCCAGTTCTCTGAACTCCGGACGGTTGATTGTTTGTCCGTAAGCTGCTCTTATCAACATTTTTTCAGAGAAGTTATAAGAAAGGTTAGCCGATGGCAACACGCTTAATACCGGGTTTTTCACAGATACTTTTGCACCACCGATAAAGGCACTTTGAAGGCTTTGTGTATTGTCTTCTATACGTGCTCCGGCAATAATATTCAATTTCTTGCTAAGTGGAATATTAGCATTTGCATAATAAGCTAATAAATTATTACCTGCTGTATAAGAGTCATTCGGGTTAGTCTGCTCATCAATTCTGATACCGTTGGTATTATTAACGTTATTGAAGATAACATTGATTGGCGCCGTGAAAAGCTCACCGTTGAAGTTTGACCCACGCACATAGCCCAGGTTTCTACCATCGAAAGTACGATCTTTTTTCTCATAGAAAATACCCGCTTTCAATTCCATGTCTCTTTCTTTCTCTTTCGAAAGCGTAATTTTCTGGCTCAGGTTGATGGCACCAGTATAGCCATTCTCTTTCATTTTAGAATACCATCTGCCTAAGAAGAAAGCCTGTGCCGTTCCAACTGGAATATACACTGATTTTGTACCGCTGGTAGGGTCAACATCTGAACGATAGCGACGGTAATCAGGTTGGTCACGATAAGAGTTGTTATAACCAATCACCCAATCGATAGTAGTTTTCCCTTTCGCTGCTGTATGTTTACCGGTTAATTGTCCGGTATAAATACCACGATATACCTGATTAAATGAGTGGTTATCAGGGTTGTAGTTCGCTTCAATAGCACGGCCTGTACGGTGTGTATAGTTTGAGTTACTTAACTGATTGAATAGGTTTTTAAATTCAATTGAGTTATTATCATTCAAACGGAACGCCCAGTTGTGCATAATACCTACGCGGATATTACGACTATATTGCTGGTCGTAAAAATTATAAATCGGTGATTGTGTATTATTGATATTCGCGTTGAAGTCATTACGATCAATTACAAAATTGGTACGGGTATCAGAGTAGTTTAAGGCTGTTACGTTACCAATTTTTACATTGCCAGCATCAAATCTGTAATTACCTGTGATACCAATTCTCTGGTCTGGCGTAGCTGTCCCCTGATTAGCTATCCATTCGTTTTTCAAAGATTTACCAGCTGTTTCTAAGGCCGCAGGGTTGTTTGCAATCTGGTTGATACTTGCCGGGAAGAATTTAGGCAAATCATAATAACCATTGTTGAAGCCTGTCCAGTAATTCTTGCCCTGATTTGGTTGATAGAAATCTCCGAAAGTAGTATTGCTACGGTAAGAAGTACTATAATCAATTACCAGAGAGTTTTTATCAGGAATATTCTTAGTGAAGATTTTTACGAGACCACCGGCAAACTCACCAGGTAACTCAGCCGAAGGGCTTTTGAAAATCAACATTCTATCGATTTGTGAACTTGGGATAATATCAAATGAGAACGATTTTACATCAGTTTCCATACTTGGTGTAAAGGCGTTGTGCAACATTACGTTGTTATAACGTTGGTTCAAACCTCTGATATTGATAAATCTATCGCCAACAATCGTAATCCCCGGTACACGTTTTACTACCTGCGCTGCATCGCGGTCAAGGCTTTTGGCAATTTGTTGTGCAGAAATACCGTTTACAACCATTTGCGCTGCCTTTATCTCCGAAATCACCGATACCTCTGTATTAGTTAATCGGGCGGCCGTAACTTTTACTTCAGCCAAAATTGCCCCTTCTTCTTCAAGAACTGTATTAATCTCTGTTACATTATCAGCAACAACTGTTATATCTGGCATTACTTTATCCTTGTAAGAAACATAAGTAATCACCACTTTTACTTTACCTGCCGGAACTTTAGCAATCGAAAAGAAACCGTTAATATCAGTTACCGAACCTAAAGTAGTTCCGTCTATTTTAACAGTAGCTCCAATTAAATCTTCATTGGTTTTAGCATCCTTGATTGTTCCTCGAATGGTTCCCGTCTGGGCAAAAGTGATAACAGTAGCAAATAACAAAAAGAGCGTAGTAGAAATTGCTTGCTTGATCATATTGGTTTTTGTGTCGTTTTTAACGCTGCAAAACTACTGCTCCAATATTAAGTGAATGTTAAGTCAATATTATGGGTTGGTTATGTTTGATTTCCTATAAATGAGGCTGCCACAATGTACACAAATGACACAATGTTGCACAATTAGTTAATTTTAAGAATAGTGTAACATAGTGCCTTGTTGTGTACATTGTGGCAAAAATCTATAGTTAACTCAGAAAGGCACTTTGTTTCCACATTTAGCGTTAACTCTTAACTTAATAGAATGTATAACTTATATTTGCTTTAGAATGATACAACAAAAGATGAAAAGATACTTATCAACCTATTTAATAAGCCTGCTGGCTTTCGGAACAGCCTGTTCACAAGAGCAAAATCAATCTACGCTTCTTTCGAGTAGTATATTTTCAGATAAAATTAAAGAATTACCTAATGAGCTTGTTCTGGATGTAAGAACACCGGAAGAATTTGCTAAAGGGCACTTAATAGATTCTAAGAATATTAACTGGAAGGATACGAACTTTACTAACAAAGTTGAGCTAATGGATAGATCGAAGCCTGTATTTGTTTATTGCCTGAGTGGTATACGCAGTGCGGCAGCAGCTAAAAAAATGCGTGAGATGGGTTTCAAAGAAGTATATGAACTGGATGGAGGAATTGTGAAATGGCGTGCAGCTAATTTGCCGGAAACTACTGATGGTGCTACAAAACCGGAGGGCATGACCCAACAACAATTCAGCCAGCTAATTGACTCTGATAAACTGACTCTGGTGGATTTCTATGCTGATTGGTGCGAACCATGCAAAAGAATGGAGCCTTATCTGAAAGAAATCTCTGCAGATATGAAGGATAAAGTACAGGTGATACGCATCAATGCCGATGATAATCAGGCTTTATGTAAAAGTCTGGGTGTAGATGCTTTGCCTGTTTTACAGCTTTATAAAAACAAAGCTCTGCACTGGTCAAATGTTGGATTTATTGAGAAGGGGGATGTGGTGAAGCAGTTGCAGTGATAGATATAGAAGAGGTTTGGTTTTTACTAAGCCTCTTCTTTTAATTCCTTTATAAAATTATTCCTTAAAGTCTTAGCCGTCAAATCCTTTCCATCAGGGCTCCAGCCCGGTGGCATAAAAATATAGAGCAGTTTATTTTTCAACCCAGAGGTGCTCTTTATATCCTGCCATAGTTCACCAAATTCGCCAAAATAGACATCTACTATCTTTCTGGAGTCAACATCTCTGGTAATGCCGTATTCCACCGGCACACTCTCTTCTTCTTCCTGATAAGTATGAAACAATCTGTCCCAGATATTGATGATAGAACAAAAGTTGGTATCCATATACAAATAATTACGGCCGTGATGAACCCGATGATGAGAAGGAGTAAGAATAAACTTTTCTAAAAACCCTAATCGGGCATTTTTCAACGAACTTTCACTGATATGAGCAAATGCGCCCCAGATACTATCTAAAATCATAATCGTAAATAGCATGATTGGATTTACTCCTAATAAAGTACAAAAAATGGCCGTAAAGACTTCGGTATAAATATTTTCTACGTAGGAGGTATTGAGGGTAATTGAAGCATTCAGGCTTTCGGGCGCATGGTGCACTGAATGAAAACACCACAATAGCCTTACTTTATGAGACAGATAATGACGGATAAAAGTATTTAATTCATAAACCAGATATCCATAAATAA
Organism: uncultured Emticicia sp.; assembly: GCA_966212365.1. GTDB lineage: Bacteria > Bacteroidota > Bacteroidia > Cytophagales > Spirosomataceae > Emticicia. The sequence continues at coordinate 6,697 of CBIHRH010000194.1, forward strand.
ACCAGTACCATTTAAGAGATACATGAAAGATGGCATACTTACTAAATAGATTGATACAAAGAAGAATAACCGAAACCCCGATTAAACGCGATAAAACACGATTAATGAGGATAATCATGAAAGGAACCCGATAAGTTTCTTTATTAAAGCGGCGAGAAATGAGTAACCAGCCAATTTCGAAAATTATTAATAAAGGAGCAATAGGAGAAAGAAAACTCAGAAAACCCTCTAATGTTAATAATGTCTCATAATGACCGGAATGTATGATACTCAATAATCCGCCAATTCTAAAGAAATCAATGATTTCATTCAGAACCTTAATAAAAATCTCCATAAAATTCAATTATAGCCTTGGTAGTGTCAGGTTTATGACAATCCTATACAGCTATTTTGAAAATAGACAGATATAGGAAAAATACAAAAAACAGGGTACTAAGGTATAGTTATTTCAGGGCTTAATCGTAAGGCTATTAATTAAAAAGTGATTAAAGTTGCCTTTAATCACTTTCAGAAGACTTATACAAATGTAATGACCCGAGCTACTTAGTTAAATCTAGCTGCTCTCTCATTACTTTTCCGGCATAAGTTAATTCAATCCAGTATATACCTTTGGGAAGTTTGTTGGTAGGCAATAATTTTACCTGTGTTCCAAGATTCTCGAAATAGTTATCTATAAGAGTCACTATCGTTTTTTCGCTCTTGTCTTTCAATTTGAGTTTTACCTGCCCGGGTTTATTAATCCTGAAAATAATCTTCTTCAGCTTATTGGTATCAGTCGTATCAGTCGAAAACTCCGTAATTGATTTATCATCCGTCGCGTTGCTCACTCTTTCATTATTCGTGAATGCCTGTTGCACACAATCAGCAATATCAGCCTTAAATACTGCATTTGCATTCACTTCAAAGCCCGGCAATAAAACAATACTATTACCCGCTGTAAACGAAATATCTTTCGTGGTAGGCACAATACTTTGAGAAGCAATACCTTTAATCGCTTTAATATCACCATCACTTAAAGGAGAACGATCTAATGTAATCGAATCGCTGGCGCAATTGATTTTAATACCCCGGCAATTACAACTATTATCAAACTTATCGTATTCTGTCAGCGGGTCACCATCGTCACAGGCAGTACCCTCACTATCGCAGAGATATGCACTGAAATTTATTTTACCAAACCCTGAGCAGGTAGCATCTCCCCAGTTATTAATCGCCGAAATAAGAATATACCGGGCTTTTACATCGTTAAAATTCGGACCTACAAAACCGGAATAATCGGCATTGCCGGGTGCCTGAGGCCATGTATAAGTACCACCTAAAGGCTGCCAGGTTGTACCATCTACCGAATAATCAACATATACAGTTTTAAGCCCCTTGGTGGTTTCTCCTGTTACATTGAAGTTCCAGACTCTTGTATCCTGAAATCTGTATCGGTTTGAAAAATCATACATAATCCAGTTTTTATTTGATGCCCTTGTCGGATTCGGATTTGTCTTAAGTG